>CANAQC010000029.1 GCA_947363765.1 uncultured Clostridium sp.
GCATGCCAAAATGCTTTAGATGGAATTATTTATGCAATTACAACACAAAGCAATATAAAAAAACAATTAATTATTGCAGTAGTTGTAATGATTGTTAGTTTATTTTTTGATTTATCAAAAGCAGAATTTCTATGCTTAATGTTTACTGTAGTTTTAATTATTGTAGCAGAGATGATTAATACAGCTATTGAAACTGTGGTGGATTTATATACAGACATTTATCATCCGAAAGCGAAAATTGCAAAAGATGTAGGAGCAGGAGCAGTTGTAATTACTGCTATTAATGCAATTATTGTAGCATACTTCTTATTTTTTGAAAAAATTAGTACAATTGGATTAAAAATTATAGAAGAAATTGCAAATTCGCCAGTACATTTAGCATTTGTTGCAATAGTATTGACAGTAATTGTAATTGTTACACTAAAAGCTATTGCTACAAAAAATAATAAATTTGTAAAAAATAATTTTATGCCAAGTGGGCAAACAGCAGTAGCATTTTCTGCATTAACAATTGTTTGGCTTACTACTAGAAATGTAGTTGTGTTTACATTAGCATTAGTATTAGCACTATTAGTAGCAATAAATCGTTACCAAACCAAAAAAAGAAGTAAAATGGAAATTATAATTGGAGCGTGTGTTGGAATCCTAATTGTAATCTTATTATATGGATTAGCAATATTTTATTTAAATATAACTACATTTGATTCATTTTCACAAATCTTTAATGAACTAACATTTCCAAAATAAAAATATAAGAGGGGAAATAAAATGAAAAATAAAAGTATCAAATTATTAATAGGAATTTTAATAGCTTTAATAATTGTTGCAGTAGTTTTATTAGTCTTAAAATTGGTACAAAATCAGCAAAATGAACAAACTAATTCAAATGATACTGTTTTTTTAGGAATAGGTTCTGGGAAAAAAGAAGAAAAACAAATTGTAACTTATACTGGTAATAGTCGTCCTATAGCAGTCATGATAGACAATAGTAAAGAGGCATGGCCACAAGCTGGATTAAATGAAGCATATGTTGTATATGAAATTATAGTAGAAGGTGGAGAAACAAGACTTATGCCAATTTTTAAAGGAAAAGAACTTTCAAAAATTGGTCCTGTAAGAAGTTCAAGGCATTATTATTTAGATTATGCAATGGAACATGATGCAATTTATGTTCATTTTGGATGGAGCCCACAAGCAGAATCTGATATTAAAACATATAAAGTAAACAATATTAATGGAATTACAGAAAGTGCTGACAATTTTTGGAGAGTAAGAGATAAAAAATCACCACATAATGCGGTAACAAGTACAAAAAATATTTTAGCAATGGCACAAAATAAAGGATATCGTACACAATCACAAGTAAAAAGTGTATTAAATTATAAAACAGAAGAAATTAATTTAGAACAAGGAAAGCAAGCAAACAAGGTAGTTATTCCATATTCAAAATTGCAAACAGTAAGTTATACATATAATGAACAAACAAAACTATATACAAGATATGCAAGAAATATAAAGCAAACAGATTGGGATACAAAAAAAGATATAACTACAAAAAATATTATAATTACATTCATTGAAAATTATACATTAAAAGATACAGAAAATAAAGGAAGACAAGGATTAAAAAATATTGGAGATAAAAAGGGATATTATATTACAAATGGAAAAGCAATTGAGATTATATGTAGTAAATCATCAAGAACAGATAAAACAATATATAAGGACTTAGAAGGAAATGAACTTAACATTAATGATGGAAATACATATATTCAAATTTGTCCAATTGATACAGAAATTGTAATTGAATAAAAATATAAGGGTCGATGATACCTTCATCGGCTCATTTTTAGAATACATAAAAATGTATTTGTCAAGTAAAAAAAAACGAAAAAAACATAAAATTTATTGACAAGATTTTACAAAATCGGTAAAGTAAAAAGAATACAATAATTAAAAAAGGAAATAGAAAAAATGGAAGAATTTAAATCAGGATTTGTAGCAATAATTGGTAGAACTAATGTGGGAAAATCTACCCTTATTAACTCATTAGTAGGAGAAAAAGTAGCAATCATGACCAATAAACCACAAACTACAAGAACTGCAATTAGAGCAATTGTTAATAAAGAAAACTCACAAATTATTTTTATTGATACACCAGGAATTCATAAACCAAAAACAAAGTTAGGAAGCACAATGATTGAAACAGCATTTGGAAGTGCAAAAGAAGTAGATATAATACTATTTTTAATAGAAGCAAATAGTAAGAAAATTGGTATGGGAGATAGAATTATTTTAGAAAAAATTAAACAAGCAAAAAAGAAAACAATACTAATTATTAATAAAATTGATTTAGTAAAAAAAGAAGAATTATTAGAAATTATTGAATTATATCGTAAAGAATATGAATTTTCGGCTATAATTCCAATCTCAGCATTAAAAAATTCTAAAACACAAAGTGTTTTAGAAGAAATTGAAAAATTGTTAGAACCTGGTCCTGCTTATTATGATACAAGTGAATATACTGACCAAACAATTAGACAAATAGCAGAAGAAATAATAAGAGAAAAGGCATTAAAATTATTAAATGATGAAGTACCACATGGTTTATTTGTAGAAATAGAAAAAATGGAAGAAACTTTAACAAATAAACAAGAACAAATATATAATATAGAAGCAACAATATTTTGCATAAGAGATTCACACAAAGGCATTATTATTGGGAAAAATGGAACTATGTTAAAGAAAATTGGAACTTATGCAAGACAAGATCTAGAGAAAATATTAGGAATAAAGATTAATTTAAAAACATGGGTAAAAGTAAAAAAAGATTGGCAAGATCAAGATACAATTGTAAAAAAATTTAAATTCAATTAGAATAAAAAATTGAAAAAAGCAAAAGATAAAATAAAGGTATATAAATACTTTTTGAAAAGGAGATGATAAATGTGATTAAACAAATCGCATGGAATACCTTTAAAAATACAGGTGATATTAATACATTTTTAGAATTAATGGAAGTAGAAAATATTGAAAAAAATATAAATGGTGAAAATATAGATGGGAACGTTCAAAACAAATGGGATAATAATTTTAGAAAGTAATATGAAAGACTATGATAAGATGTTAACAATGTTAACACCAAATTTGCGGTAAAATAAACTGTATTGCTAAAGGAGCAAGAAGGCGGGAATAGTAGCCTTCTTGCTGGTAGTCAATTTCTATGTTTTAGTGAATATATGTTATATAAAGGATCAAGTACATATCATATTAATTCATGTGAAACCATTGAAATGTTTTATTCATTAAGAACAGATTTAGAAAAACTACAATATGCTACTCATATGACAAAAATTATATATGATGTAACAAATGAGAATGAAAATAGCTATAAAATTTTGCAATTATTTTTAAATACACTATATGTAATATCTACTACAAATAAAGATATGAATTTAATACTCTCAATATTTAAAATACGACTATTATGTATTTTAGGTTATACACCATATATTTTAGATTGCAAACAATGTCGTAAAAAAGAAGATTTACTATACTTTAGTTTTAAAGATAATGGTTTTAAATGTGGAATTTGTGGAAAACAAGATAAAAGTGTAATTCAAATATCACAAGTAACTAAAGATGCAATTAAATATATTGTACAAGCACCTGCAAAAAAAATATTTTCTTTTAATATGCCACAAAACTATATAAAAGAATTAGAATTAGTTTCAAAAATATATTTAAATGAAAAGTTAGAAAAAGACTATAAATTAGAAAGCCTATTTTAGATAATAATCATAACTCATATTATTAACCGTATATATAAACTTTCTCCAAAATTTTATAAAAGTATTTGAAAAATTAAATAATATAGTATATAATCAAAATACAAACAAAAGAAAGAATCAAAAAAGAAAGGAAGAAAGTATTATGAATATTAAAATAACAGGAAAAGATTTAAAGGCTACAGATGCAATTAAAGAATATGTAGAAAAAAAAGTAGAAAAATTAGTAAAGTATTTTGGAGAAGAATTTGAAGTTAATTGTACAATAAAATGTGAAAGAAATGAGCAAATAGCTGAACTTTTGGTAGTAGCAAATAAAGATACATATAAAGCAGTAACAGCACATAAAGACTTATATGCAGCAATAGATAAAGATATAGACATTTTAGAAGGACAAATTAGAAAAGTAAAAACTAAAAAAGATAGAATGAACAAAGAAGATTCTTTAAAACAAAAAGAATTACTAAATAGTGAAGAAAAACATGAAATTGAAAACGAAGTAATAAAAACACTATATTATGAAGCAAAACCGATGTCAGTAGAAGATGCTATTTTAAAACTTCAAGAAAAACCACAAGATATATTCTATACATTTATAAATATAGATACAAGTAAAGTAAATGTTGTATTTAAATTAAAAAACTCAAAAAATTTTGGCATAGTAGAACCAGAATAATATACATAAAAAGGCAGGAATACAATTCCTGCCTTTTTATGTAATAAAATATTATATAAAAAAGCAAAAATTACATTCCTACCTAATCTATTGATAATTAGTTTTTATAAAAAAACTATCTACCAATCATGTTGTTTTCAGCTTGTTGTATCATTTTTCTTACCATGTTACCACCGATTTTACCAGCGTCTTTAGCTGAAATGTTTCCATTATAACCGTCTTTTAAAGTAACACCTACTTCACTTGCTACTTCATATTTGAATTTTTTTAAAGCGTTCATAGCTTCTGGAACAGCTTTAATATTACTATTGTTTGATGCCATTGTCTGTTTCACCTCCTGTGAATTTAATAATTTACATTTTTGAAAAAACATACTTGCTTCTTCGTTATATAGAATGTGCAGATATTCTTAAAATAAACTGGTAATTTTTACATACTTCAAAACAATGAAATTCATATAAAAATTCTTGTAAAAAAAGTTAATTATATATATAATAAAATAAAAAATAAGTATAGGAGATAAGTATGTATAAGTTTATTGCAATAGATTTAGATGGAACATTATTAAATTCGAATGGAGAAGTAAGCATTAAAAATAAAGAAGCAATCAAAAAGGCAAGTAAGAAGCGGAATAATGACAGTAATTGCTTCACGGAAGAATGCCACAATCTGTAAAAACGCTAGCAAAAGAAGTAGGAGCAAATCAATATGCTATTTGTGGAAATGGAACTATAATATATGATTTGCAAAAAGAAGAAATTATATATGATGCATTTATGGAAAAAGAAAAAGTCTTAAATATTATTAAAATATGTGAGCAAAATAGTATATATTATAATATTTATACAACAGATGAAGTAATTACAAAAACTTTAAACTTTAATACCCTATTTTATGATAAAGAAAATAGTAAAAAGCCAATTGAAAAAAGAACCAATATAAATATTGTTGAAAAACCATATGATTATATTAAAAATTATAAAAATATACTAATTTTAAAAATGACAATTTGTGATAATGATAAAATTATTTTTGATAGTATTATTAAGAAATTAAAAAACATATCAAAAATAGATATTTTAGAAGTTGAACATATGTCTAGAAAGAATATTAAAGCTGGTACAAAAGATATTCCAGTTGAATATTATTATACGGAAATTGCTAAAAAAAATACAAATAAATGGACTGCAATAGAATTTTTAATTAATAAATTAGGAATAAAAAAAGAAGAAGTAGTAGCAATAGGAGATAATCAAAATGATAAAGAAATGGTTGAACAAGCAGGCTTAGGAGTTTCTATGGGAAAATCATTATTAGAAGCAAAAAATATAGGCGATGTATTTGTTTCTGATAACAATCAAAGTGGTGTTGCAGAAGCAATTAATAAATATATTTTATAAAAGAACAAAAGTTAATATTAACTATAATGTTACGATGATGTTACAACAAAATTATTTTTACATGACACATAGTGATAATTATTGTTTTTAGACATATTTTATTATACAATAATATATATAGTGTTATTTTGTCATAACTATAAAGGAGGAATTAGAAATGGCAACAAATCCAATGCAAAAAAAAGCAAGAAATTCAATGTTATTAGGTATTGTAATAGGTCTATTAATAGGATGTGTTATAATAGCATTTTTATTTATACAATTAACAAATTTACAAAAACAAATAAAGTATAATCAAGAAACAGCAAGACAAGTATATGTATTAAAAAATGATATTAAATCTGGAAGTAATATTACACAAAATGATATAGAACTTGTATCTGCAATACAAGATGTAGTACCAACAGATTATATTAAATTATCAGACATTACAGAAAATACAATAGCAAAACTAGACTTAACAAAAGGTCTTGTTTTATCAAAATCAATGATTCAAAAATCTGATGAAAAAATAACCCCAGATTTAAGACAACAACAATATAATATGATAGTATTACCACAATACTTAGATGTTGATAGTTATATAGATATTCGTTTAATGTTACCAAATGGACAAGACTATATTGTTGTATCTAAAAAGCTTGTAAAACAAATATCAGAAGATACAATTTGGTTAGATTTATATGAACAAGAAACATTAGCAATGAGTAATGCAATTGTAGAAGCATATATTATGAAAGGATCAAAATTATATGCTACAACATATGTAGAACCAGGAACTCAAACAAGTGCAATACCAACATATGTACCTAGTGCAAATGTAATAAACTTAATGAATGCTAATAGTAATATTACACAAGAAGCAAAACAAGGATTAGCAGAGCGTTATACACAAGAATTAAGACTAAGAAGAGAACAAGATATTAATGCACAAGTAAATGCAGTAAGAGAAAGTGCACAAACAAACTTAGAAACAAGTATACAACAAGAAATTACAAAATCAAAAGAAGCAAGAAAACAATATTTAGATGAATTAGAAGCTTTAAATAATGGTAATGTACAGTAAAAAGGGGAGAAGAGCATGGAAACAATAGGATTTATAGGAAGCTTTGATAAAACAGATTTAATTATTTATATAGCTAAACTTTTAACAACAATAGGAAAGAAAGTTCTTATTATAGATGATACAATAATGCAAAAAGCAAAATATGTTGTACCAGTAATAAATCCTACAAAATCATATGTAACAGAATTTGAAAAAATAGATGTATCAGTAGGTTTTCATAGCTTTGAAGAAATAAAAAGATATTTAGGAATACCTTTAGAAAAAGAACTAGAATATGATATTTGTTTAGTAGATGTTGATAGTGCTAAAAATTTTCAAAGTTTCGGTATTCAAAGGGCTAAGCGCAACTATTTTGTAACATCATTTGATTTGTATTCATTAAAAAGAGGACTTGAAATTTTAAAAGATATATCACAACCAATAATTTTAACTAAAATATTATATTCAAGAGAAATTTTAAAAGAAGAGGACGATTATCTAAATTATATATCTCTTGGAACAAAGGTAATGTGGAATGAAGACTATAGAGTATATGTTCCATTAGAAAATGGAGACCAAAGTATTATTATTGAAAACCAAAGAGTTTCTAAAATTGGAATAAAAAGATTAAGTACACAATTTAAAGAAGCATTATATTATATTACAACAGATATTTTAGGAAGTGATACAGAGCAAGATGTTAAAAAAGCAATTAAAATATTAGAAAAGGAAGTGTAACATTAAAAATGGCGATTATAACCTTCTGGAGTAATAGTAAAAGACAAACAGGACAAACAATGTCACTTGCAGCAATTGCTACAAGTATGGCAATAGAGCATAATTATAAAATATTAATTATATCAACAAAATATGATGATAATACTCTAGAGTTATGTTTTGGAGAAGTCGATAAAAATAAAAAAATATTAAAAAAATTAATGCAAAATCCAACAAATACACTTGATAATGGTATAGAAGGTTTAGCAAGAATGGCACATAGTGGAAGAATGACACCAGACTCTATTCAAAATTATACACATGTAATATATAGAAATAGATTAGAAGTTTTATATGGATATAGACAAATAGAAAATAGACCTGCAAAAGAAGAATACTTAAAAATAAAGGAAAAATATAAAGATATAATCCAAAATGCAAATAGATTTTATGATATGGTATTTGTTGACTTAGACAAAGGACTAAATGACGAAATAGTAAGACAAGTACTTAACATATCAAATTTGGTTGTTATAAGTGTAGAACAAAAAATTGATATGATTAACGATTTTAATAACTTAAAAAATAATAGTGAATTATTTGAAAACAACAATATTATATTAAATATTGGTAGGTTTGATAGTTTTTCAAAATATAGTATAAAAAATATTGCAAGATATGTTGGAATTAAGAAAAATATAATAGCAATTCCATACAATACTTTATATTTTGAAGCAGCAAATGAAGAAACAGTAGCAGATTTATTTTTAAAAATAAGAAAAGTAGATCCAACAGACAGAAATGCTAATTTTGTAAATGAGGTAAAACAAGCAGGAGAAAAAATTATTTATAAATTGCAAGAATTACAAATTAGAATGTAACCTTAGAAGGAGGAGGACTTATATGCTAATCAATTTTATCTTGATTATTGTTGTTATATTAGGAGCAGGAATGCTTTTAATGCGTACAATAACAAAGAAAAAAGAACAAAAAGTAGAACAAGAAATAGAAGTAGATGATAAGACGTATACCTTAGAAAAAATGACAGAATTTGTTAAAAAAAGACTAGATGAAATTACTAAGATAAATTTATATGATATAGGTCTTTCAGAAGAAGAATTAAAAAGAAGAAAAAAGAAAAAATATGAATTAAAAAAAGCCTTAAAAGGATGTACATATGGTGATGTAAATGATAAAAAATATGTTAAAGAATTAATATATGATTTGTTATTAAAAGAATATGGAATTGATGAAACAAATATATCAAAAGCAATTCCATTTGATATACCATCATTATTAACAGATCAAGATAAATTTGATATATTAATTTATATGTACAAAAAAGAATTTGCTTATGAGGCATTAACACAATTAATAAAAAAATACAACTTAGCAACATTAAAATACATATCAGGAGAAACAAAACCATCATATGTTATAACAGGAGAAGAAATAAGTAATATTTTTGAAAAAGAACAATTAGTATTATCATTTTCAGACAAATTAAATGTAATAGTACAAAGAATTTATCAACACTATAAAGGATATAGTAGTATTGATGAAGTAAGAGATATGAATATAGATGGAGTATCACGGAGGTGTATCTGGACTTCCAGAATCATTCTTATCACAAGTAGCACAAACAGATGGAGACTACTTAGACCAAGTATTAGAAAATAAAGTACCACGTGCTTGTGATAGTATTTGGATTTTCTTCCAAGGTAAATCAATTCGTTTAGCATTTCTTTCTTTTGGAACAGAAAGTGAACTAAAAAGAGTATGTCAAAATATATACAAATATAATAATCCAGGGCAATTATCTGATACAAATGGGTATAAAATTAATGAAATGAAAGATGGTTCTCGTGTTGTTGTAGTTAGACCATCATTTTCAGAGACTTGGGCATTTTTTGTAAGAAAATTTGACGTAAAACGTGCAACATTAGAACAATTAATTCCAGATCCAGGAAAAGAACAAGCAATTGACCTATTAAAATTTTTAGTAAAAGGTGCAAGAATTGTGTCACTTACTGGTGAGCAAGGATGTGGTAAAACCACAATGCTTATGGGTATGATTGAAAATATATATGAAACTATGAATATAAGAGTTCAAGAAACAGCATTTGAATTACATTTAAGAAAAATTTACCCAACAAGAAATATTTTAACATTTAGAGAAACAGAAACAATTTCTGGACAAGAGGGTTTGGATGTTCAAAAAAAGACAGATGGTTCTGTAAATATTATTGGTGAGGTTGCAACAGATCCTGTAGCATCTTGGATGATTCAAGCAGCACAAGTAGCATCAAAATTTACTTTATTTACACACCACGCAAAAACATTTCCAAATCTAGTAACAGCACTACGTAACTCAATGCTTCGTACAGGAGTATTTACAGATGAAAGAACAGCAGAAGAACAAGTTATTCAAGTACTAAATTTTGATATTCATTTAGTAAAAGACTTTAGAGGAAGAAGATATATAGAAAGAGTAACAGAATGTATTCCATTAGAAGATAAAAATGAATATAATTTTGACCATAGAAAAGAAAAAACATTAGAAGCAAAATTTGATAAATTTTTTGATAATGCAACACATTATTTTACAAAAGTTACAGATAGACAATTATACAAATATGTTAACATTATGGAATATATAGATGGTGAATATGTATTAACAAATAAAATATCTAATAAAAACATTAAAGAAATGAGAGCAAATATGGATGAAACCGATGTAGAAGCATTTGACAAATTTATACAAGAAAATTGGGGAACAAATATAATAGATAAAAATGAAAAAATAGAGGAAAAACCAAAAAGAGGAAGAAAACCTAAACAAACTGTATGAAAAAAGAATAGAACAGTAAAAAAGGAGGTGCCAAAAAATGACAAATGATATGATTATATATGGACTAATAGGAATTGCAGGATTATTTTTAGTTATTATAATTATGTATATTATTTTAATGAAAAGAATGAATCGTGCAGATATAAAACAAGCAATGGCACTAAAAGCTGGTGTAGAAACAAAAACTTTTTCAGCAGATGTTATATATCAAAAATTGTATATGATATATGTTAAAATACCTGGACTAAGAAGATATTTAGTAAAACTAAGAAGAAGACTAGAAATTATTAATATAGAAGATGAGTATTTAACAAGACGTCAAAGTGCCAAAATTTTAACAAATGCATTATTAATTATAATACCTCTTACTATACTAATTATTATATTTACAAAAAATAATACATTACTAATGGCAATACTACTTATATTTGAAATTTTTATGGTAGAAACATTAATTGATGGTATGGTAGATAAATTAGATAATAAATTATTAAAACAACAAATTGATTTTTTTGCAGAAATTAGACATGCATACCATGAATCAAATATGGTAGAAGAAGCCATTTATCAAGTATCACAAGATGATGAAGTAGAAATTTCAAGACAAGCTGAAAAAATTTACGAAATACTAATATCAGATGATCCAGAAGTAGAATTAGAAAAATACTATGATATTGCACCAAATAGTTATTTAAAAGAATTTGCAGGAATTTCTTATTTAACAAGAGAATTTGGAGATAGAAAAGACCAACATGGTGCATCATTATACCTTAAAAACTTAAACAATATTACACAAGAAATGCAAATAGAAATTTTAAAAAGAGATAAATTAGATTATGTATTTCAAAGCTTATCTGTAATTTCAGCAATTCCAATTCTTTTTTTAGAACCAGTAAAAAATTGGGCAGTATCTCAATTTAGTTTTACAAATAATTTTTATAATGGAAAAGGTGGACTAATTGTTCAAACACTTATAATGCTTGTTACATTTGTATGTTACTTATTAATTAGAAAAGTAAAAGATAATACATCAACAAATGCAAATTTAAAAAATACTGAAAATCCATGGCAAGCAAGAGCATATAAAAATAGATTTGTAAAACAAATAGTAGATATATTTATGCCAAAACAAGGAACAAAAGAAGAAAGAAAAACAGTAAAATTATTAAAAAATGCAGCATCAAAGTTAAAAATAGAATGGTTATATGTAAATAGAATTGCTATTGCTATTACTACTTGCATTGTATCAATAATATTATTTAATCAATTACATCAAGTTACAATTAAATACATATATGAGCAACCAACTTCAGATTACGATATTATTGGTGAAATGTCTAAAGATGATACAAAAAAAGCAATACAAACTACTAAAAAACATAATTATTTTTTAAATAAATTTAAAGGAAAACCAAATACTACTATAGAACAGCTTAAAACAGAAATGAAATATTCATCTTTTTATAAAGATGCAACAGATGATGAAATACAATCAGAAGCAGAAAAAATTTATACAAAATTAAAAACTATTAATAATGAATATTTAAAATGGTTTGAAATATTAATGGCATTAGTATTTTCGGTTATTGGTTATATGGGACCAATTTGGATATTAATGTTTCAAGTAAGAATGAGACAATTAGACATGGAAGATGAAGTAATGCAATTCCAAACAATTATTTTAATGCTTATGAAAATTGAAAGAGTTAATGTTGAAATGATATTAGAGTGGTTAGAAAGATATGCAAATATCTTTAAAGAACCAATTACAAAATGTGTAAATAACTACGAATCTGGTGCTTGGGAAGCATTAGAAGAACTAAAAAATGATGTATCATATACACAGTTAATTAGAATTATTGAAAGTTTACAAGCAGCAGTTGAAAAAATACCGATAAAAGAAGCCTTTGATGAATTAGATACAGAAAGAGAATATTATCAAGAAAAAAGAAAGGATTCAAATGAGAGACTAATTTCAAGAAAAGGAATGATTGGAAAAGGAATTGGATTTGCACCAATGATTTGCCTATTTGTTGGATATTTAATAGTACCATTAGTAGTTATTGGTATGATGAGTATGACAAAAGCATTTAATACAATGTCTAAGATGATGTAAAACTAAAAAATAGGAGGAAATATATATGGAAAATGCATCAAAAGCATTACTTATGGCTTCTGGAATACTTATTGCAGTTTTGACTATTGGATTTTTAGTATATATGTTTACCAATTCTACAAGTTTTTTTAGAACATCAGATGATGTTAAAAATATAGAACAAATAGTAGCATTTAATAAAGAATATGAAGCATATAATAGAAAATTATTAAGGGGAACTGATGTAATATCTATTATGAATAAAGCAAGCAATAATAATATAATATATCAAGATGAACCACAAAGAAAGATTATTATAACATTTGAATTAGTAGAAAGTCTTGGTTATGGAAAAGATGAAGATAATAATGTCATTAAAAATAGTGATATCTTAAAAGTAGGTAAAACATATTCTCAAGAAGACCAAAATTGGATAAATTTAAAGAAAAATAATGAAGCATTTACAGACTTTAAAAGAAGAGTTTTCAATTGTATGCAAACACAATATGATACAGAAACTGGAAGAATATCAAAAATGACATTTAAAGAACAAAAAATAGATTATACAGAAGGCTTATAAAAACCATTAAAGGAGGAAGTAATATTATGGAAAATGCATCAAAAGCACTATTAATTGCAACTTCAGTATTAGTAGGAGTATTACTTGTATCTGTAATGGTATATATATTCTATTTTACATCAAAATATTCTAGTCAAATAGGACAAAACTTACAATCAAAAGAAAATTATGAATATAATATAAAATTTCAAGTATATGACCAAAGAGATAATTTAACACCACAAGAGGTAAAAAGTATTATTAACTTAACAAATGATGCTAATTCTAAAAATGAAGAACAAATCAAAATTATTGGAATAAATACATCTAATTTTTCAATACAAGAAAATGAAAATACATATACTTGTAAAATAACTCAATATAAAAATGGTAAGATTACACGGAATTAATATTACAAAAAATCCTTAAAAATTGCCAATTTTTACAAAGTATTGATAAATATTAAAAAAAATAGTATAATATAAAAAGGATGAAGAAATGAAAAAAACACTTATACTTTTATTAATTACATTTATAGTTTTATCAATTATAGCTATAACATTTATATCAAATCAATCTATAAATAAAATAGAAGTAAAAAAGATAAACAAAGAATATGAAACTTATTTAAATAAACAAATATTAGGTCTTGATGTAACAAGTGTAATTAATAAAGCAATTGATTCAAACACAAAAAATGAAATACAAAAAGATGATAAAGGATTTTTTATTGAAAATAATACAAATTCTATAAAAGTGGAAGTTATTATATATAATGAAGAAATTCCAAAAACATATAAAATGGAAACAATAGAAAAAGCAGGAATGAATGGATTTATTGATAATTTTAACTTAATTGATTTTACTTGTTCTAAGATTGAATATCATGAAAAAACAAAAAAAGTAAAAAAAATTATATTTGAACAAGTAAATAAATAAAAATGTTTTTAATATTTAGAGTAATTCTAAAGTGATATAAAAAAGTAAAGTTTAAGGAGGAAAAAGTTATGGAAAACGCATCAAAAGCACTATTAATTGCAGGAGCTGTTTTAGTAGTTATATTAATTATAGGAGTAGGAATGTTAATATATACTAGCGCAACAGGAGCAATACAAGAAGGAGTAAATAGAATGAGCGTACAAGAACAAAATATGTTTAATCAACAATTTGAACAATATGTAGGTTCACGAATAAATGGTTCAAATGTAAGAGCATTACTACAAAATATAAGAAATAGTAATAATCAAAATGCAGATGTACCAACAAAACAAGTAAAAGTAACAGGTGTTGTAACATCAAAAACAGAAAACAATATACAAACAATTTCTGGCACAGATATAACAGGTATTAATACAGCAAATAGCTATACAGTTACAGCTGATGATACAGATAATGATGGATTAATTGATACAGTATCAATTACTAGAAATGGTGGAACAAGATAATATTATATTAGAGGAATGAGGTAAAATGGAGAATGCAGTTGATGCTTTAAAACTTGGTTTTGCTGTATTAGTTTTTGCAATTGCTCTGGTATTAACATTTTCTGTTATAGGACAAGCAAGGGCAACATCAGATATAGTATTAACATTAAATGATAAAACCAATTTGTATGATTATGTAGATGTAGAAGAAACAAATGCAAAACAAAAAGATAGAATTGTTGGATTTGAGACAGTTCTTCCTACCATTTACCGCTATGCAAAAGAACAATATGCAGTTACAATATTAGATACAGATGCAACACCAATTGTAAGATTTGACTTATATACAGAAGGATTTATGAACGATTGGAATGAAATTATAAGACAACAAAATAATTCCAATTTAACAAATGAACGTTTTAAAGAAATAAAACATAGAATTGGACTTGTAGATAATTTTATATTAGAAGAATTTAAAAAAGATAAAAAAACAATTTATAGTGAAAATCCAATATGGGATTCAATGATAAGTGGACAAGAAGGTAGTTATAGTGCAAAAGAATTATATAAAGGTAGTAGTCAAAATAATAGAGGAATTAATGTTACCTCACCATGGATGGGAAATCCAAATGTAGATACAATAGAAAGGATAAAAGCAGATTTAAATGGTACAAATTATACCAAAAATGGAGTTAGTTATTTTGGCAAAAACTTAGAACAATATAAGAATAGAACATTTAAAGAAAAATTTCTTGAAATACAAACCAGTGGAATAACAATTACACAAGAAGATAGCGAAAATAATATACAATATTCATTGGAAACAGTACGAGGAAATAAGAAACTAGAGATAATTTATATATTACAATAACAAAAATAGGAGGAAAAATTATGGGTGATACATTAATTACAGTTGTAGCAATATTTTTAGCAGCAATCTTAATGTTCGTATTTCCGCTAATGTCTATATCAGAAAGAAATGATGATATTTCACAATTAGCAGTACAAACAGAAACAGTTCAATTTGTAGATAATATACGTTCTACTGGGAAAATAACACAAGAAGACTATTCTAATTTTATACAAACATTAGCTGCTACTGGTAATAGCTATGATGTAGAAATGGAAGTAAAAATATTAGATGAAAATCCAGGAAAAAAATCTGCACAAGTTCAAACAGATAAAATAGGAGAAAATGTTTATTACTCTGAATACACAAAACAAATAGAAGATGAAATTTTAAAAGACAATGGAAAAGGTCAAAAGAAATTAAAAGAAGGAGATATGATATCTGTAAATGTTAAAAACACAAATACAACAATTGCACAAATGTTAAAAAACTTTTTATATAGTATTAGTGGAAATGATACATATCAAATTGAAGCAAAACATGCAGGAGTTGTTATGACAAACGGAAAATAAGACATTTTTTACTTTTTGTATACTACTATAAAAATTAGGTGATAACAAATGAAATTACAAAATTTAACGGTTATTTTTGCGATTATCGTAATACCAATAACCTTAATATTATCAGCGTACATAGGAACGCAAATAGATACAGCATCATTGCAGCAATCCTACAATACTACATTGATGGATGCTACTCATGATGCTGTAGTAGCATTTGAATTAAATACAGAAGATAATCAATATTCTACAAATGCAGATGCAATACGTAGGGATATATTAGCAAGTATAAATACATTTTCTACAAGTTTAGCAACAGGATTAGGAGTATCAGGTGCAAATCCAGAATATATTATGCCATATATACCAGCTATATTAATTACGTTATATGATGGTTATTATATTTATTCTCCATCAGAACATAGTTATGAAGCAAAAGAATTAAATGAACAAACAGGCGAATTTGAACAAATAAGAAAAACAGGCTATGCCCATACTTTAAAACCATATATATACTATTCTGCTAAATACCAAAGTGGGGATAATTATATTATAGTAAATTATACATTAGATAATTATATAACATTATATGGAAAAATAGGCAATGAAGCAATTTCAAAATCAGGATATTTATCTACAAAGGACTTTAGAGATTCTATAAACCAAACAGGAGAATATTTAAAAGAAACTATAAAATATGAGAATGGAACTAATATAAACACAATTGAAAATTGTCCATATATTTACCAATCTGGTCAAAAAGTATATATAATTAATCAAAAGGGATATACATTATCAGGACAACAATTAAAAGAATTTGATATCACTACTAATAATATACAAGATACAAGTGCTATAAAGTATAAACAAATATCAGAAGAGTTTATGAACTATATTAGCCAAAATAGGTCAGGAACCAGTATTGTAGATATTGTAATACCTAAAAATCAAATAAATGGAAAAAGTAAATCCAATGAAAAAATACTATTAACAGATACAGAAGATTTATCATCTGAATTTAATCAACATAAACAAGAAATTATAAGGCAATCAATACAAGATAATTTAAATAATGCAATGGCTATTTATAATCAAAATTCTGCAAGCAATAATGTAAATGCTTATTTTTCAATGCCTAAAATGGAAGAAGAAGATTGGAGTAAAATAATTAATAATGTAAATATAGTTACATTTATGCAAGGACTGCCAACTGGAACAAAGATTTATAATAATTATTCCATTGTAACAAGTACTAATAATAAACAATATATTGACCCAGATACAATATATATTGTATCTAAAGAAAAATATCATACATTAGAACATCTAATAAATGAATCTAAAACAAATTTAGAAGGTGCAGTTGGTTATAAAGCCATAGACTTTAACAAAGTAAAATATAATGTAACAATAAATGAACAAACAAAAACAAGTTATTATTATAAAAGAAAAGAATATGCATGTTATGATTGTATTGTATCTACTAACAAAATGAGTAGTGAACAAAAAACAATAAAACAAATCTTAGAAGAAAATGATACATTAAAAACAATATATAATACAGCACTTGCAAGAGAACGATACAATTTAGATAAAGTAACAAAAATATTTTTATAATATTAAAAATGTATAAGTGTAAACAAAAAATCAATTTTTTTGTTATAATTGGTTTTAAAAAATAAAATTTGGAAAGACTAATAATAAATAAAAAAGTGAGGTAAAAATGAAAACAATTCACAAAATATTTATTATTAGTTTTTTATTATTAATTTTAATTTATGTAACAAATATAACTGGAATTCCAAATAACATTGTTGTTTTTCAAGGCGAACATTTTAGTATTAATACTTTATTAGGTATAAAAGTAGAAAAAGATAATAAAAATCAAACACAAGATAATATACAAACAATTCCTACATCTAGTAATTTAAATGAAGAGGCAACCAGAATTGGGAAAATGGATTTTAAACTTAATCTATTTGGAAGAATACCATTAAAACAAATAAGTGTTAATATTATTCCAAAAACATCTGTTGTACCATTAGGAAATGCAGTCGGTCTAAAACTATATACAAGTGGTGTTTTAGTAGTAGGAATGGGAGAAATAGAAGGACAAGACTACCAAAAATATAAACCATATGAAAATGTAGATATAGAAGAAGGAGATATGATTGTTGCAATTAATCAAAATACAGTAACATGTACTGCAGATTTAATGGAAAATGTTAATAATAGTAAAGGCAATGAAGTTATAGTAAAATATGTAAGAGATGGAAATGAACTACAAGCAAATATTAAACCAGTAAAAGCAAGTGATGATAAATATAAATTAGGCCTATGGGTAAGAGATGCAGCAGCAGGGGTAGGAACAGTTAGCTTTTATGAACCTTCTACTAAAACTTTTGCAGCATTAGGTCATGGAATTCAAGATGTAGATACAGGTCAATTATTAGATATTGCTAAAGGCGATTTTGTTACAACAAAGATTATATCTATTATAAAAGGGAAAAAAGGTAATCCTGGAAAAATACAAGGTTCTATTGAAAACAGTACAACAATTGGACAAGTATATAAAAACACAGATTTTGGAGTATATGGAAAATTAACAAATACAAATGCATTAAATGTTAATATAAATGACGCATTAGAAGTGGCATCAAGAGAAGAAATAAAAACAGGAAATGCAAAAATTATTTGTATGTTAGAAGACAATAAAAAAGAAGAATATGAAATAAGTATTGAAAAAATATATAAAAATAATAATGATAACAATAAAAGCATGCTTGTTAAAGTAACAGATGAAAGATTACTTGAAAAAACAGGAGGAATTATTCAAGGTATGAGTGGAAGTCCTATTATACAAAACAACAAAGTAATTGGAGCCTTAACACATGTTTTAGTAGGTGATCCACGGAACAGGATATGCAGTATTTGCAGATTTAATGATAAAACAAGCAAGAGAAGTACAGTAAAAATGTATATAAAACAAAAAGCGAAACTTAGACATTATGCCTAGTTCGCTTTTTACTATTTTAATATCATAGGACCAATATCTGTTACATTACCAGCACCTAAAGTTAAAATAATATCTTTAGGTTTTGCATGCTCTTTTACATAAGAAACTATATCTTTAAAATCTGAAATATATTCACAATGATTAAGAGTTCTAGTAGAATTAATACGTTCTACAATATCTTTTGAAGAAACACCATAAGTATTAGCTTCACGTGCTGCATAAATATCTGCTATAATAATATGGTCAAAATTACTAAGAGCTATTGCAAAATCGTCTAACAAATTTTTTGTTCTACTATAAGTATGAGGTTGAAAAATGACCCAAGATTCATGAAAAACTTTATTATTTAAAGCATTGCAAGTCGCCTTAATCTCAGTAGGATGATGTGCATAATCATCAAATATAGCAATATCATTAAAACTACCTTTATATTCTAGTCTTCTACCGAGCACCAGTAAATTCTAGTAAAGCATTTTTCATATCAATACTTGAAATTCCATAATAGTCACATAAACTAATACAACTAAGAGCATTTAACACATTGTGCATACCTGCAACAGATAGTTTAATATGCTCAAAAAAAGATTTATTTTTATATACATCAAATTCTGGAAAACCATTATCATCAAAACTAATATCTTTTGCAATAAAATTAGCATCTTGATTTTCAATTCCATAAGTTATATAAGAAGAAGCTGTATATTGTGCTAAGTCT
>CANAQC010000030.1 GCA_947363765.1 uncultured Clostridium sp.
CTTACAAGTAATTGTAATTTCCTTGCTATTTTTCTTGTACAAGAAAGAAGGTTCTCAATAATTCAAGAGAACCTTTAAACAAAACAATTAACACACTATTTTATAGCCATTGTTTTGTAAAAACTGTGTAAGTTCATTTCGTTCTATTTCGGAAGAGGTAAGCTTTAAAGTTATATCTGATTGCTTTTTTAGAACCGCTAACTTTTTTTTGTCAAAAACATATACAGTTTTTAAAAGTGTTATAATTTTCATGAGGACCTTTCTGCCATATAAATTATGGACTTTAAACACAGTTAATTGTTACATAAATACGTAGTCTATATAAATATATTATACATCAATTAACATAAAAATACAACACGATTATTGTATTAGTGTGATTTTACTATAAAGTAATAATATTGTTATAATATATATTTACAATTTACATAAATCTATGTTATAATAAAAAGTACATGTGAATAAAATTCACAAATATAACTTATCATCTGCAATTTGCAGTAATAACAAATAAGGAGAGAGAAATGAAAAGAAAACTGAAAGAAAAACAAGAAAAAGGAACAAAAAAAACAATCTTACAGTGGTGTGAGGAACGGCCATCTTTATGGAAAAGTTTAAAAATGATATGGTTTGATGCACTACTAATTCCATGCTTCATGATAGCTGCCTATTTTTTTGCTATGTATTGTATTGGAAATGGAGCATACAATTATAGTGACGAGGCGTATGATGAGTTAAAGACAGCTATTGAAAGTAATATTACAGAGGACTTCGGGATGGATGAAAAATCACTTCGAGGGAGTGTTGACGAATTTGAACTGTATTATAAAGATGGCAAGAGTATTATTGTATGTAGAAATGTTATAGGGCATTTTGTTGCAGAAGTCAAAGCAGAGTTATCTGAAGATAAATTAGAAAAAGTAGAATTAGAAGAAAATGATTTATCTGAAAAAGAGACAAATACAAACTACTATTCTGCTCCCACAATAAGGAATTACAATTCTAGGGCTGATTATTTAAAAGATCATTATTTAGAAGTTGCAGCTTGGTTATTTGGTGGTTTCTGTGTGTGGTTTTTTGGAGTAAAATGTCTTTTTAATCTTTTGTTATTTGTTTTTGTCAAAGGATTCATCAAAATTTCAGAAATACGAAATTCAAAATCGCAAGTATAATCGCGATTACTCTTTCCGAATATTACAAAACAAAAGTGGTACCATTATAAAAATAGGTACCGCTTTTTGTTTTGTCGAAGATGTTAATAGCAGAAATAATGTCCACTTGGCATATGTTTCCAAGTACCACTTCCTTGTGGGAATAGTGCTTGATATACTATATTACTTGGCATTCCTGTTTCAACATGTCCACGTAAATATAAGTGCATGTCTCGCTTTACAGATTGAGAAGGCTGGTTATTAATAGATCCAGTCATAACTGGTTCATATTGACCAGAGTCATATACTACACCATAAATTGTATTAGGATATCTATTGCTTGCAATTCGGTTTTCTACAACATTTGCAACATAGCAACGTTCCGTAAAAGGACAAATACCAGCTTCAGCATATACAATATGACACATAAGAGTATAATACTCATTAAATAAGTCATCTGCAATCTGTTTTGCATCAACATAAAGAGAAAAAAGTTCTTCTCTATCTTCATGGTAATTTTGTTTTTTCTGGCAGATAAATTCATATTGTACATCAAATCTATCAATAAATTCATTATATTTCTTATCTCTTAAAGTTGAGAATGAAGGAATGTTAGATATTAAATCTAAACACTTATTATAATTTTCTTCATATAAAGAAATAGCCTCTTGAATTTCAGATAGTTGTTGTTCATATGAATTAAAACAATCTGCTAATGAATTAAAATGCCGATTAGCAATACTACATACTGGTGCATTTGTAACTTCATTATAAAGATGAATAATTTCCTCTTTAGAAGAAGATGTATCAACAAGACAAGTAGAAATTTTAGTATAAGTATCTTCTAAATCTTGCATAGATTCATCAATAGAATCCATAAGTCCAGTATTATAAATATAGATTACAAATTCTGGAACTGTTTGAGGAACAACGTCAATATGTAATATAGACTTTAATAATAGTACAATTAATATGAACATGAATGCAGAGTAGGGTACATATAGTAAATTGATTTTAGCATTCATCTACTTATAACTTCTCCTTTCTAAAATTTTATGTTTGCAATTATATCATAAGTTATATACTTATGTCAACAAAAAACATTCATAACTTTAATGACAATAATTTAATATAAATCATACATAAATTAAATAGAATAAAAATAGAGTATACTCTTTGGAGAAATATAAACTTAAAAGTTTGCCTATGTTTTTTATACTCGTTTAATCTAATAATTATTAAAACATTAACTAGAGAGAGTTTTATTATTTTAATAAAAAAGATTGAAAAATAGGAGCATCAATAGTAAAATTAAACAATAAGAAAAGAGGAGATTAGATGAAAATATTAATTAAAAATGCAAATTTAATTTCAATGGATGCAACAAGACCAAATGTAGAAGAAAATATAGACATTTTAATAGAAAATACTAATATTAAAAAGATTGATAAAAATATACAAGAAGATGTAGATAAAATAATTAATGCAAAAGATAAAGTAGTTATGCCTGGTCTTGTTAACACACATGCTCATATTCCTATGAGTATTTTTCGTGAAACTGTAGATGGATATATCACACAAGATTGGCTAGAGCAAAAGATTTGGCCAATGGAAGACAAATTAACAACAACAGATATTTACTATTCATCACTACTATCTTGTATAGAAATGATAAAAACAGGAACTACCACAATTAATGATATGTATTTTATGACAGAAGAAATTATAAAAGCAGCACTAAATACTGGAATTCGTATACAAACAACAAGAACATTAATGGATCTAACAAAAGATGGAGCAAAAAGAATTAATGAATTAGAAGACTTAATAAAACAATATAAGCAAAAATATGAAAACATAACTTTTAATATTGGAATTCACGGTTTTTATACAACAAATGATAAATATATCCAAGAATGTGTAGAATTATCAAAAAAATATAAATTACCTATACATATTCATTTTTGCGAAAATAGCCAAGAAGTGGAAGATATAAAAACAATGTACAATGTATTAAGCCCAATAGAACTAATTAAACGCTATTTTAAAGGAATGCATGTAATTTTAGCACATAGTGTGAAATTAACAAAACAAGAGATTTACGAATTATCAAAAGAAAAAATATATATTTCACATTGTCCAGTAAGTAACTTAAAGCTTGGTTGTGGAGTTGCAAACATTGTAAGTATGAAAGAACATGGAATTACAGTAAGTCTTGGAACAGATGGACAAGGCAGTGGAAGTAATTTAGATTTATTTGAAACCATGAAATTAACTGCTCTTTTACAAAAAGGTATTTATGAAAACCCTAAAAAAATGTCTGCTTATGAAGTGCTAGAAATGGCTACAATAAATGGTGCAAAAACATTAGGATTAGAAGAAGAAATAGGAAGCATTAAACAAGGAAAAAAAGCGGATATTATTATAATTAATTTAAATGAAGTAATTCAAAAACCTATAAATAACATATTTGCAGAACTTGTATATAATGTAAAAGGAGTAAATGTAGAAACAACAATTGTTGGTGGAAATATTTTAATGGAAAATAGAAAACTAGAGAAAATTGATGAAAAAAGTATTTATAATGAGTGTAATAGAATTATTTGCCGAATTCAAAATTGACATTTTTTAAAATTAAGTATATACTAATCTATGAACTTAAAAAAAGGAGTATCATATGAAGGCAATAAAAAAATCTATATATTTTTTACTAATGATAATACTTATTTTAGCAGGATTTTCAAAAGGAGTATTTGCTACACAAACAGGAAAGGCAAAACAAGATGCAAAATTAAGAAAAGAAACTAATAATAAATCTATTATACTAGAAATTATTCCTAAAAATGATGAATTTGAAATCTTAGAAAAAACAGGAGATTGGTATAAAGTTAATTATAAAAAGATTAAAGGATATGTTTTAAGCCAGTATGTAGAAGAAATAGGAAAAAACAATGAAACTAATACAAGTGAAAACAACAAAACACAAATTCAAGAAAATCAAAACCAAAACAATAACAATCAAACACAAGAAGTAGAAGAAAAACAATTAGAAATTGGTGATAAAGCACAAACAAAAAACGAAACTAAACTATATATAAGACCACTTGTTAATTCAAATACTATAAAAACAATTGCAAATAATAAACAAGTTAGCATTGTTGAAATACTAAACCATTGGGCATTTATTACAACAGATACAGACATGGGTTGGGTATGTTTAGATAATTTAACTAGCAAAATAACTAATGATCCACAGAATAATTCACAAAGTAAAATAGGATATGTAATTGCAAATGAACTTACTCTTAGAGAAACAGCAAGTACAGCTGCAAAATCATTAAAAAAACTTAGTCAAAATACGAAAGTTACTATTTTAGAAGAACAAGAACAATGGGATAAAATAGAAATTGATGGACAACAAGGATATGTATTAAAAAGCTATATATCAGATAAAAAAGTAGAAGTAACTTCAAGAAGTTCTGTAACAAGAAAAATTGAAGAAGAACAAAAAGAAGATACAAACAAAACAAATACATCTTCATCAAAGGGAGAAGAAATTGTAAAATATGCAAAACAATATTTAGGTTCAAAGTATGTTTATGGAGGTTCAAGTCCAAAAGGTTTTGATTGCTCAGGTTTTACTATGTATGTATATAAACAATTTGGAGTTAGCCTATCTCATTCAGCTACTGCTCAATCAAAAATAGGAACATCAATTAAAAAAGAAAACCTACAATTAGGAGATTTAGTGTTTTTTAGTGATTACAAAACATTTCAAGGGATAGGACATTGTGGAATTTATATTGGTGATGGAAAATTTATTCATGCATCAACAGAAAAAACGGGGGTTATTACATCATCTTTAAATAGTGGTTCATATATTAAAAGATATGTAAAAGCTACAAGATTAATTTAAGGGGTAAATTTAGGAACTGGAAAATAAGAGGTTAGTATGATAAAAAGACCACTTGAAATTTTCCTAGTAGGAATGATAATAGGAATTTTAATAGGGCTATACTGTAAAAATAGTATAGTTCTTTTTTTTATACTTTTATTTATTTGTTTATGTGAAATACTTATAATTCATGTAATATCTATAAAATATAAAAGATACATTAAAGTATATAATATAAAAAAAGTATTTATTATCTTTTTAATTCCAATAGTAGTTTTTAGTATTGCAATAATACAAAAAGAGAAACAATATTATAAAACACAGAGGCAAATGCTAGACAATAGAGAGTTTTTAGTAACAATTATAAGCAATCCAACAAAAAAAGAATATATGTTGGAATATAAAGCAAAAGTAAAAAAAGTAGGTGAAAACAAAACAAACTGTATAGTTTTATTACAAACAAAAACAAATCAAATTTTTAGTTATGGAGACCAAATTTTAATAATAGGAGAATATAAAGCACCTTCAAAAGCTAGAAATGATAAGGGATTTGATTATCAAGATTATTTAAAATCAATTCGGAGTACAAGGTAGTCTTAAAATAGAAAAGTATAAAAAAATAGAAACAAAAAGTAAAATATCATTATTAAAAGGAATTTATAAAATACAACAACAAATTGAGGTACAAATAAGGGAAAAATTAAAAAGTGAAACAAACCAAAATTTACTTTTAGGAATTTTATTAGGAAAGGATGAAAATTTAGATAACATAGTAAAGGGTGAATTCCAAGATAGTGGGCTTTCTCATATTTTAGCAGTTTCTGGAATGCATTTATCATATGTAATTATAGGGATTAGTTTTTTATTAAAAAAGTGTAATATAGGTAATAGAAAAATAAAATTTTTCACTATCATTTTTCTTATATTTTTTATGTTTTTAGTAGGACAAACTCCTTCTGTACAAAGAGCATGTTATATGAGTATATTATCAATTTTATCTAGTATATGTTACCAAAAAAATGATGTTTATAGAAGTTTAACAATATCATTAATATTAATTTTAATACAAAATCCATATAGCATTATGAATATAGGACTTATTTTATCATATAGTGCAACACTTCGGAATTTTAGTATTATATCCAAGTTTTAATAAATTAGTAGCCAAGAAAAAAGAAAAGAAATCTATATTAACAAAATTTAAAATAGCAATTATTGAAATAATATGCATTTCTATTTGTGTACAAATTGCGATTTTTCCTATAAATTTGTTATTATTTGGTAAGATTTCTCTTACTACAGTATTTTCTAATATAGCAGTTAGCTTTGTAATATGTAGTATTATGCTTTTTGGTATTTTGTTACTATTTCCAATACCAATTCCTATAATAACAACAACTATTATATTAATAATAGAAAAATTGTTAGATTACTTAAAACTTGTAAGTAATTTTTTTGCAAATATAGATATGTCACATATTTATGTAGTAACTCCATCTGTTATTTTTATAATTATTTATTATATAAGCCTTTTTTGTATTATAATTTTTTTAAAAATAAGCAAAAGAAAAGATAAAAGACAATTGGAAAAGTGCATAATAGCAAGAATTAATATGTTAAAAACAAAATTATGGACAAAAAGGATATATATAATTGTTACAATCCTAATTTTTAGTTTAATTTATCAAATAAAATTACCACAAAATTTAGAAATTCACTTTTTAGATGTAGGTCAAGGAGATACGACTTTTATAATAACTCCAAATCATAAAAAAATTTTAATAGATGGTGGTGGAAGTACAAAAGAAGAATATAATGTAGGAAAAAATACACTACTTCCATATTTATTATCACATAATACTATGAGTATTGATTTAATGATAATTTCTCATTTTGATTCAGACCATTGTCAAGGACTACTTTTTATTATGAATAAATTAAAAGTAAGAAATGTAATAATAGGTAAACAATATGAAAATTCATCAAATTACCAAGAGTTTTTGAAAATTATTAAAGAAAAGAAAATTAAATTATCTGTAGTAGAAACAGGGCAAAGAATTAATATAGAAAAAAATTTATATTTTGATATACTATGGCCAAGTTCTAATAAAGTAATTAGTGATAATGCTATAAACAATAATTCTTTAGTGTGTAAGTTAATTTATAAAAATATTAGTATGCTTTTTACTGGTGATATAGAAGAAATAGCAGAAAAATCAATAATAGAAGAATATAAAAATTCAAACATTTTAAATTCAAATATTTTAAAAGTAGCACACCATGGTTCAAAATCTTCATCTATAGAAGAATTTTTAGAAAAAGTAAAGCCTAAAATAGCACTAATTGGAGTTGGGGCAAATAATACATTTGGACATCCCAATATGAATATTATAGAAAGGTTAAAGCGGATGTGGAAGTAAAATATATAGAACAGATGAAGATGGACAAATTAGCATAAAAATTGATGATAAAGGAAAAATAAGGATAAACAAGATGATAAATTAATTTTTTTACTATAATAATTAAAAAATATTAAAGCTATGATTATATACAAATAAAATTTATTGTATAAAACTTCCTTTTTTTGAAAATACTATGAAAAATATAGTAAAAAGGAAGGAATAAATAATGAGAAAGGGTATGTATATTACAAGCTTTATAATTATTTTCGTAATTGCTATTTGTATAGGAGTATATTTATTTTATAAAAATGATAATAAACAAACTAAAACAGAGATTCAAAATAATATAAGTAATGAATTAACAATACAAGAAAATACAAATAATATACAAAATGACATTATTGTTAGTATAGTAGAAGAAGAAAAAATATCTCCCAATGCAGTAATAACATTCAAAAAGCATTATTTAACTTGTGATCATATTATAAAAGAATATTCAAAAATTCCAGAAGAACTTGTAAATTTAACTAAAGAAGAATTACAAAAGCACTATGAAGGGTGGGAAATAGAGAGTTTTAGCACAAATGAAATTGTATTAATAAAACAAATTGATGATGTATGTAATGAACATTATGTATTACGTCTAAAAAATGGTACAATTGCAGTATATAAAATTGAAAAAGATAATAGTGAAGTATTAAAACAAGAAACTGGAATTGGAGCAGAATATTTAACTATAAGTGATCAAGCAAAATTAGAAGTAGGAATCGAAATCTATGGTAAAGAAAAACTAAATAGTGTATTAGAGGATTATGAATAAAAATGCCCAAACTAAGTTAGAATGGGCATTATAATATAAAAATTTATTTTTCATTATTAATTTTTAAGTTTTCTTTTTTTAAATATCCTTGTGTATAAAATGCTTTAAAATACATTAGTAAAGAAAAAATTGTCATAATTAAAGCTAAATAGTATATATATTGATCAAATCCTATTAAAGGAGACATACTATATTCTGGATGATTAGACAAATTAATATTAAATTGCTTAATAAAGAAAGAGCTTACAATGGCAACATAAAAAAGTACAGTAGAAAGTTTTCCATACCATTTACTAGATACTACTAGTTCTTTTCCATATAAAAAAGATGCTCCAGCAATCATAATACATTCTTTTAATAATACAATAATTAAAATCCATGAAGGAATAACATTTTGAAATGCTAAAACAGACAAAACAGAAACTTGAGTAGCTTTATCAGCAAGGGGATCAATTAATTTACCAAAATTAGTAATAAAATTAAATTTACGTGCAATAAAACCATCTAGTACATCAGTTAGTCCTGAAATTGTTAAAAACATAAAAGCTAATATATAATTCCCTATACTTAAATACCAAACAATAAATGGAATTAAAACAAAACGAAGCATTGTTAATAAATTTGGAATATGTTTTGTCATTTAAAAATCCTCCATTAAATAATATAATATATCATACAATTTTTGCTAAATTTCGTCAAGTAAATTTAAGAAACATTAAGAAAAATTCAAAAGAATGTCTAAACTGTGGAAAACCCCCATATTATATACAAAATGCATATAATATGGGGGTATTATCTATTGAACTGAAAAAGTTAATTCATTATTTACACAGTCAACAGTTATTTTTTGACCATCTATTAATTCAGAACGTAAAATCATTTCAGACAAGATATCTTCTACATATCTTTGAATAGCTCTACGAAGTGGTCGTGCACCATATTTATAATCAGTTCCTTTTTCTAGTAAGAATTCTTTTGCAGATTTTTTAATATTAAATGAAATCATTTTATTTTCTAAAGCATTTTTAGTATCTTCAAGCATTAAGTCAACAATTTGTAGTAATTGTTCTTTATTTAAGCTATCAAATATAATAATTTCATCAATACGATTTAAAAATTCGGGTCTAAAAGTTTCTTTTAAACTATCTTGAATTTTAGTTTTATCAATATTTGATTCTTTACCAAAACCAATTGAGTTATTATTTAGATGTGAACCAGCATTAGAAGTCATTATAATAATAGTATTTTCAAAATTTATTATATTTCCATGAGAATCTGTTAATTTTCCATCATCTAATACTTGAAGTAAAACATTAAATACATCTGGATGAGCTTTCTCAATTTCATCTAATAAAACTATTGAATAAGGATGGCGTTTTACTTTTTCTGTTAGCTGACCTGCATCATCATATCCAACATATCCAGGAGGAGAACCAATTAGTTTAGAAGTAGAATGACTTTCCATATATTCAGACATATCTACTCTAATAATAGAGTCTATACTTCCAAACATTTCAAAACTTAATGCTTTTGCAAGTTCAGTTTTTCCAACACCTGTTGGTCCAACAAATATAAAAGAAGGTGGACGTTTGGTACTTTTTAATCCTGCACGGTTTCTTCTAATCGCTCTAGATACTGCAGAAACTGCATCATTTTGTCCAATAATTCTTTTATGAAGATTTTGTTCTAAACCAAGAAGTTTTTTAGTTTCTTCTTCAGTAATCTTTTTAACAGGAATTTTAGTCCAATGTTCAATAACAAGAGCAATATCTTGAACAGTTAATTGTTTTGGTTTTGTTTTTTTAGTTAATTCTGCAATTTTTTCTTCTAACTTACATTCTTTTGTTTTTAAATCAGCTGCTTTTTGGTAATCTTCTGTAGAATCAGCAGTTGCTGCTTCTTCTTTTTCTTCTTGAATATCTTTTAATTGGTTTTTTAATAGTTCTAATTGATATAATTCTTTATTATTTAAGTTTATACGAGAACAAGCTTCATCTAAAATATCAATTGCTTTATCTGGTAAAAAACGATCATGAATATATTTTTCAGACATAATAACAGCATTTTTAATTACATCATTTGAAATTTTTACTTTATGATAATCTTCGTAATATTTTTTAATTCCTTCTAAGATTTTAATACTATCTTCTACATTTGGTTCTTCTACTATAATTGGCTGAAATCTTCTTTCTAAGGCAGAATCTTTTTCAATATATTTTCTATATTCCTTTAGGGTTGTTGTACCAATTAATTGAATTTCACCATTTGCAAGAGATGGTTTTAAAATATTTGCAGCATTATTAGAATTTTCAGCATCACCTGCACCCATAATATTGTGAATTTCATCAATAACTAAAATAATATTACCGCAAGCCCTACATTCATCAATTAAAGATTTCATTCTTGCTTCAAACTGACCACGAAATTGAGTACCAGCAATAATAGAGGTCATATCTAATAAGTAAACCTCTTTATTTAATAATTTAGCAGGAACCTTACCATTTGCAATTTTTATTGCAAGTCCTTGTGCAATAGCTGTTTTTCCAACACCAGGTTCACCAATTAAACAAGGATTATTTTTAGAACGACGATTTAGAATTTGAATCATTCTTCCGAATCTCTCTATCTCTACCAATAACAATATCTAACTCATTATTTTTTGCTTTAGAAGTTAGATTAGTACCATAAGTATCTAAAAATTTCATCTTTTTTTGTTTAGATTTTTTTTCTACTTTTACTTTTTTAGTAGAATTGCTAGAACTAGAAGGTGTTGTATTGGATAAATCATTAGAATTGGCTTGAGAAACACTAAAAAGAGCATTAAAAGGTATTCCAGTAGCAGAAGCACCATCTAAACTAATATCTTGGTTTGATAAATTTTCAGTAATATCTTTAAAAATTGTTTCAAATTGACTAGTCATATCTTCTAAATTTATTTTATCACCATCTAAAATAGAAGATTGCTTAGCAAGTACATCTAAAGGATTGATTCCTTTTTCTTTTGCACAATTATAGCAAAAACCTTCTAAAGAAGAATTTCCATTATTGTCTTGTTTATTAATAAAAATAATAGCTGTATTTTTGTTACATACAGAACATAGCATATATCATTCTCCTAACATTTGTAATTTTTCTATTAGTATATGATACAAAAAAAGTAGCTAAAAGTCAAGATGTTTAAAGATTATAACATTATACAAATTTTTGAATTTGACAAATGAAAAGAAGATGTGTATTATAGTACTAAATTGGTTATAAATTATCCATTTTTGAATAAACATTAATATACATGTATGTATTAAATTTGACGAAAATAAAAATATATGCTAACATGTAAGAATAAAACACTATAAAGAAAGGGTGTTCATATAGTGAGAAATGAAAGTAAATGCACTTTAAAAATAAAACAGATTGCTCTTATTAGTTTGATATTACTATTTTTTAGTGCTGATATACAATTTTTTATTTTCAAAAATGAGGAAATAAAAATTGAAAATAATGAAAATCAAAGAATACAAATAGCCCAAATATATGAAAGAGATATAGACATATTATCTACTAGATCTTTAGAAAAAAGAAAATATACAAATAATAAATCAATTAAAGAAATAACAATTTCAAAAGACATGGATTTAACACAAAGATGTGGTGTATCTAAGGAAGATTTTAAAAAATTAATGAAAAATTTGAAAAATGATACTTCTGGTTTCTTTTACAAAAATAGTGATATAATTTATGATTTATGTAAAAAATATGAACTAAATGAAATATTTTTTTGTGGTTTAATTGCAGCAGAAGCTGGATGGAAAATAAATGAAAATCATAGAAATAAATGTAATTATATTAGTATCATGTCAAAAGGAAAATTAATTCGTTATAATTCAGAACAAGAAGGATTAGAAGCAGCAGCAAAATTGCTACATAATAAGTATTTAAAAGAAGATGGAACATATTATAATGGAAAAACACTAAAAGATGTACAAAAGAAATTTTGTCCAAAATCTTCTACATGGGTAGATTTTGTATATGGCAGAATGGAAAAAATTATTACTTAAAAATTAGCAAAAAATATGTTACTATTCAGCAAATTTATTTAAATAAGTATTGACAAACACTTATTATATATTATATAATATTTTGAGTTAAAAGAAGAAGTTATCCACTTCTCACCTTATCTAATATAAAAGAAAAAGGTTATAAAATTAAGATTTTATACTATTACAAAATAACTGTAATAGGAGATTTTAAGTGGATTGACTTTAAAAAAGTCAATCTTATTTTTTTGGAGGTGTTTTATATAAAACAAGAATTACCAATTAATGAACAGATTCATCAAAAACAGGTACAATTAATTGATGATGAAGGAAAAAAACAAGGAGTAATAGATACGAAAAAAGCTTTAGATATTGCATATGAAAAAAATTTAGATTTAGTGCTTGTAGCACCAAATGTAAATCCACCAGTTTGTAAAATTATGAATTATGGAAAATACAAATTTGAACAAGCAAAAAAAGAAAAAGAGGCAAAGAAAAAGCAAAAAGTATATGAATTAAAAGAGCTTCGTATTACTCCAAACACAGAAGAACATGATTTCAATTTTAAAGCAAAAAATGCAAGAAAATTTTTAGAAGATGGATGTAAAGTAAAAATTACAGTTCGCTTTAGAGGTAGAGAATTAAACTATGTAAAACAAGGAGAATCTATTCTAAATAATTTTATTGAAAACTTATCTGATATTGCTACACCAGAGAAAAAACCAGTATTAGAAGGTAAAAACATGTTTATTATATTGGCTAAAAAGGCTGAAAAATAATAGAATAACAAAATACAAATAAAGAAGGGAGTTTGGAAATTATGCCAAAATTAAAAACAAACAAAGCAGCACAAAAAAGATATAGTTATACAGCAAAAGGAAAAGTAAAAAGAACACATGCAAATTCAAGACACAGACTTGCAACAAAAACTTCAAGACAAAAAATGTCTAGAAGAGAAAATGCTTATGCTGATAAAACAGTAGAAGCGGGAATTAAAAAATTATTACCATATGGTAACTAGAAAGAATATAAAACAAAATAAGGAGGGTAAAAATAAATGGCAAGAGTAAAAAGTGCAATTATTACACGTAAAAAACATAAAAAAATATTAAAACAAGCAAAAGGATATTATGGTGCAAAACACTATAGATTTAGAATGGCGAAACAAGCTGTTATGAAATCTGGAAATTATGCTTATGTAGGAAGAAAAGATAAAAAAAGTAATTTTAGAAAATTATGGATTACAAGAATTAATGCAGCAGCAAGAATGAATGGATTAACTTATTCTAAATTAATTGCAGGATTAAAAAAAGCAAATGTTACAATTAATCGTAAAATGCTTGCAGAAATAGCTGTAACAGACTCTGTAGCTTTTACAAAAATTGCTGATATTGCAAAAAATGCATAAAAATAAAAAAGAAAGGATATTTCTGAACTACACCCCAAAAAGTAAGTTCAGTCTTGTTCTTTCTTTTTTTATTGTATACGAAAAATCAATTTTTGAATGATAAAACAGATTTACATAGATGTTGTAATTTTATTTTTGAAACTAAATTGATTTATTGTTTTTTCATTTTTGGTTTTGAAATAAGTGATGCAATATAACCAAAGAAAATTGCAGCAGCAATACCACCTGCAGCAGCTTTTGTTCCACCAATAAATGCACCCACAAAGCCAGATTTTGTAACTTCATCTATCGCACCTTTTGCAAGAGCATTTCCAAAACCAGTTAAAGGAACTGTTGCTCCACAACCTGCAAAATCTACTAAGTATTGGTAAATACCAAGACCACCTAAAATAGCACCAGTAGTAACAAATATAACTAAAATTCTAGCAGGAGTTAATTTTGTTTTGTCAATTAAAATTTGTCCTATAATACAAATAAGCCCACCAATAACAAAACAACGTAATAATTGCATAAAATCTATACTTTGAAAAAAATCCATAATTATCTCCTTTCTCTATTATACTAAATTTCTATTGCTACAGCATGTGCTATTCCAGGAATTGATTCACCTTGTTGAGATGTTGTAGAATTTGTTAATGCACCAGTTGCCATAAGCAAAATCTTTTTATATTTTTTTTGTTGTAACATTTTAAATAAGTATCCAGAAAATACAGTCCCACAACATGCACAACCACTTCCGGCCTGAATGAGTATCTTGCTTTTCTTTATCAAAAATTAAAACACCACAATCATTATAAGTAGATTTAATATTATATCCTTTTGTTCCAGCCATTTCAATTAGTATTTCTTTTCCCACATAACCTAGATCTCCCGTTAAAATAGCATCATAATAAGTAGGAGCACGTCCTGTATCTTTAAAGTGTGTAAGTAAGGTATCAAGAGAAGCAGGTGCCATAGCAGCTCCCATATTATTTGCATCTTTAATACCCATATCTACAATTTTTCCAGGAGTAATGTGAGTAATATAAGGTCCCATACCATTTTTAGAAACAATTGCTGCACCACTACCTGTTACAGTCCATTGAGATGTAGGTGGGCGTTGATTTCCAAGTTCTAATGGAAATCTAAATTGTTTTTCTGCACTACAAAAATGACTAGAAGCTGCACAAAGTGCATATTCTCCAGCTCCTCCTTCTAAAAAAACACTTCCCATACAAAGTGCTTCTACAAAAGTAGAACAAGCTCCAAAAATACCAAAAAAAGGTATATTTAATTCACGAAGACCAAAACTTGAAGAAATACATTGATTTAATAAATCTCCTGCAAAACAAAAATCTATTTTTTCACTTGGAATACCAGATTTTGCAATAACCATATTTACAGTTTCTTTTATAATTTTACTTTCTGCTTTTTCCCAGCTTTTTTCTCCCCAGAATTCGTCTTCTAAACATTGGTCAAAATAGCTTGCAAGTGGACCATCTGATTCTTTTGGTCCAACAATAGATGCTGTTTGTAATATAGTAGGGGGAGTATCAAATTTAATTGTTTGTTTTCCAATTTTTTGCATATTAATCCTTCCTTTCAAATGTACTATTTAAACAAGAGTAATTGATTGAGTATTAAAAATTAAATAAACGATTCCTACTACAATAGAAGCAGAAATACCAAATACAAGTACAGGACCTGCAACAGTAAACATTTTGCCTCCAACACCCATTACATATCCTTCAGACTTATATTCCATAGCAGGAGATACAATAGAATTTGCAAATCCAGTAATAGGAACTAAAGAACCTGCTCCTGCAAGTTTTCCAATACGATTAAACAAATTAAGTCCTGTTAAAAAGGCACTAAGACCAATCAAAATAATAGATACAACTGTATTAGACATTTGAATATCCATTCCACGATATCTACAATAATTAAAAATAATTTGTCCAATAGAACAAATAAGTCCTCCAACCCAAAAAGCATTAAAACAATTTTTAATTATAGGAGAATTGGGTGATTTTTGTTCAACATATGATTGATAATCCTTTTTAGTTTCAATTGGTTTCAAAAAAATCCCTCCTTTTTAATCTCTATCGCGGTCTATTAGAAATGACAAGTCTAAATCAACCGTATATTCTGTTATTTTTTTTCCATTTATTTTAGCGTTTTGCTCAAGAATAGTAACATTAGTTAAATAATCAATGGTTTTTGAAGCCTCTGCTACTGTTTGAACAATAGCATCTTTCCATGATATTTCTGAAGTACCAGTTACTTTTAAATGTTTTTCTACAGCCATATTTAATCAACCTCCATTTTTATTGTTAATACTATATTTTCCAAAAAAAATAAATTTATACGAAAATTTAAAAAAATGACGAAAAATGAACAGATAGTATAAATTTACATTTTTTAATGTAAATTAAATTAAGATATGATATAATTTAGAAAAATAAAAGAAGGGAGAACAAAATGGGATTAAAAGTAGAAAATGTAACCAAACACTATATTGATAAAGTAGCAGTAGATAATATTTCTTTTGAAATTAATTCACCAGGTGTTTTTGGATTATTAGGAACAAATGGAGCAGGAAAAACTACTACAATTCGAATGATGTTAGGAATTATAAAAAAAGATTCTGGACAAATTATTTGGAATGGAAAACCAGTAACAAGAAAAAATGTAAATTTTGGATATTTACCTGAAGAAAGAGGGATTTATCCAAAATCAAAAATTAAAGACCAATTAATTTATTTTGCAAAATTAAAAGGAATGAATCAAAAAGAAGCACATGATGCAGTAATAAAATGGGCAAAACGTTTAGAAGTAGATGAATATTTAAATTTACCAGCAGAAAAATTATCAAAAGGAAATCAACAAAAAATTCAATTTATAACAGCAGTTATGCATAATCCAGAGTTAATTGTTTTAGATGAACCTTTTAGTGGACTAGATCCAGTTAATTCAAAATTATTAAAAGAAGTTATGATTGAACTTGTAAATTCTGGAAAATATATTGTAATGTCTAGCCATCAGATGACACAAATTGAAGAATTTTGTACAGATGTTGTCATTATGAATAAAGGTATTACAGTATTAAAAGGAAACTTAAAAGAAATTAAAAATAGTTATCCTTGTAATAAGTTAGAAATAATAACAAATAAAAATATAGATACATATATAAAAGAACAAGGATTAAATATTGAATTTAGCAAAAACAATGAATACATAATTAAAATAGAAGATGAGGAAAAATCACAACAATTGTTAAAAACACTTATCAAAGAAAATATAAATTTAACAAAATTTGAATTAAAAAGACCAAGTTTACAAGAAATTTTTATTGAAAAGGTAGGTGAATAATATGAAAGATTTATGGACAGTAGCAAAATTTACAATACAAGAAATGATAAAAAGGAAGTCCTTTATAATATCAAATATAATTATTCTTTTAATTATAGTATTAGGTTTTAACATTCCAAGAGTTTTAGACTCTATAAAAGGAGATAATGAGCAATTAGAGGGTAATAATATTATTTTAGTAATTGATCCAGATGATATTTATAAAGGAAACTTAGAAAAACTGAATAAAATGAATTTAGGAAAAAACTTTAAAGTACAAAACAATGGATTAACAATAGATGAGATAAAAGAAAAAATTGATAAAAGTGAAATATATGCAGTAATGGTTATTGCAAATCAAAATAATGAAATTCATATAGAATATGTTAAAGATAGTATAAATACATCAAGTCAAGAACCAAAACAAATAATAGAAGCTTTAGGAGAATTGTATGTGAATGTAAAAATTGGACAATTAGGACTTTCTGACGAACAATTAGCATCTCTAAATCCTAATTTTGATATAAAATTCACACAAACAAATGAAAATCCAGCAAGTGGAAATGTTTTTGCAATAATGTTATTATCAATTGTATTATTTTATGCAATTTATTTTTGTGCATATCAAGTATCAAGTTCAATTACAACAGAAAAAACATCTAAAATTATGGAGACACTAGTTACATCTACTACACCTAAAACAATTGTACTTGGAAAAACTTTGGGAATTGGTATAGTTGGTTTATTACAAGTAACCAGTATTATTATAGTTAGTATTATTTCTTGCAATTTATTTTTAGAAGAAGGCATATTATCTAGCATAATAGATATATCAAAAATAACACCAAAACTTGCAATTTTAACAATTATATATTTTATTTTTGGATATTCATTATATTCATTATTATATGCTTTAACAGGTTCTACAGTTAGTAAACCAGAAGACATTAATTCTTCTAATACACCAGTTGCAATTTTAGCAGTAATTGGATTTTACTTATCATATTTTTCAATGATGAATCCAACAAGCAATATTAATATATTTGCATCATTATTTCCTTTTTCAGCACCATTTAGTATGCCATTTAGGGTAATGATGGGAACTGCAACACCTATTCAGATTATATTATCACTTGCAATTATGACGATTAGTATATTTATAATTGCTAAAGTTTCCATAAAAATATATTCATCTGCTATTTTAAATTATGGAACAAAAATGAGTATAAAAGATATTATAAAAATATATAAAGATAAAAATAATTAGTAAAATGCCAGAACCCTTATATAAAAATTGGTTCTGGCATTTTTTTAGAAGCTCCAAAACTTAAAAGCTTTGCTTACCTTTATTCTCGCAGAAGACAGAAGAATCGTAAAATCTTACAGTATCTTCTTGCGTATAAGTTTTTTCATCTTTTGATGAAAAGGTTGATGTGGTTTCATGTTGATTTGCTTTTTGATTTCCCATTGGAATAATGCTCATTCCTACCATATCATTGGTAATACACTAATTTAAATAAATTACATAAAGTATTATATTACAAAAAATGGAAATAAGCAATAAAAATCGTAATACAAAAATCGACAAAAAACTTATTTTATAATACATTATAAAAAATAATAATTAACTTTATATTATTTATTATGATATAATAAACAATATAAAAAATTACAAGGAGAAAAAATATGAAAGTTAATTTAGCAAGAGAAATAGCATTAAAAATTTTATATAAAATAGATAAACAATCAGGATATTCAAATTTAGTTCTAGATGAATATTTAGAAAATGAAAGGAAAAAGCTAACTAAAAATGATATTGAATTTATATCAAAGATAGTTTATGGTGTTGTAACTTGGAAATTAACATTAGATTCAATATTAGAAAAATATTCAAAAACGAAGATAAATAAGATATCA
>CANAQC010000031.1 GCA_947363765.1 uncultured Clostridium sp.
CAAAAAAATTAGATGTAAACTCATTTATTTACATCTAACAGTATACATGTAATTTATCTCTTCACTTTATATTTAAGTTGTATATAAGAGTCATTAAGTTTATTGCACTCCATTAATTCTAAAGCTCTCAATTTATCTAATTCTCTATCGCTTTCTATTGCTTTTCCATCAATTAATGTTGATACATCTTTACCACCAACTAGTAATGGAGCAATCACAACATTTACATAGTCTATTAGGTTTTCTCTTACAAATAGACCATTTAAATTTCCACCAGATTGTATTGTTAATTTATCAACATTATATTCACTATATAAATCTTCTAATAATATTTCTAAATCTAATTTTTCATAAAATAAAATATCTAAATTACTATATTTATCTTTTAAAGAATATGCTATATGACTTTTGTTCGTTGTAACTAATATCAACTTTTCTACCCAATGACATATATAATCTATACCATTTTCATTTAAATGTGGTTTATTATCAATAACAATAAAATTAACTTCAACCTTATTATGGTATTCCTTTTTATTATTTACTCCAATTTTTGCCATTACTCTTCCAGTATTTAATGAATAATAATCGGTTGTAGCCTCTATTTCATAATATTGGTGTAACCCTTCTTTAACTCCATCTATTTTACAAAAATCTTTATCAGCATCTAAATTGTCATTGTTTCCACTACTTATTTTACCATCTAATGATTCAAGCATAAATAAAGTGGTTGTTGGTCTTTTTCCCATAAATATACTCCTCCCTACAACTTACTATTTTATTTGATGCTTTCTAAATAAGAAATTTTTTTACCTTTTCCTTTTGCATACTCTATTTCTGATTTTGTACTTTCTCCAATATATCCTCCAACATTAATCACATAAATCTCATCAGACATATCTATTTTTTGTTTATGCATTTCATCTAGTATTTTCTTAGTTTTTTCGTCTATATTCTCTTTTCTTATATTATTAAAAAAATTAGGCGTTAAGACAATATTTCCATCTAATGTAAGTTTCTCTTGAATTTTGATAAATTCATCTTTAAATTTAATTGAACCACATAGAGTTATTATTTTATATTTATGCATCAATTTTAATCACTCACTTTCTTTTTTATTAGTTCATTATAAAAGGCAGGAAAGAGATACAGAATGTATCTGTCTAACACATAGAAAAACAAGTTTTCTAGTACTCTGTGTTCCGTAAAATAATACAGAGAAAGTACAGAGTTTCCACTTCGGTATGTTAATCATTTTTTAATATTTTCCAATGTCCTGTCTTTCTAGAGCCAACTCTTTCTATATATCCATCTTCTTTCAACATATCAATATTTCTTTTTATTGTTCGTAAAGACATTCCTGTTTTTTCAGACAATTCTTTTTGAGTAATATTATTCTTATTCTTTAATTCATTTAATATTAAATTTAAAGTGCCATTTAAAGTGCCATTTAAAGTGCCATTTAAAGTGCCATTTGCTAAATTAATTAAATCTTTTTCATCCAACTTTTCATCTCTTAATAGTGGAATTGTAACTCTAAACATCTCTTTGTCTTCAAAAATAGGTGGCTTCCCTGAATATAAATATGAATTTTTTGTAATTTTTATAAATCCGCTACCTAACTCATCTGCATATCCTATCTCTCTAAAAAATTTTGCAATCGTTGGATTTTTTGCAAATGGCGTATAATTTTTTATAGTAAGTAATTCATTTGTTCTAAAAGAATTTGGATTTTCACATATCAATTTATCCTTATAAATAATAACTCTACTTGTATGACCATCTGTTATATCTCTATGCATAAGAGTATTCAAAACTATTTCACGTGCCATTACATTTCTTGGACTCACTCTTCTTGCATTTTCATCTAATGCGAACCTATCCATTGTATATTTTGCTATAAAATCAATTAATCTATCATACATATCTATTAAATTGGTTTCCACAAAATCTCTATCATCATATCTGTCTAAATCATCTACTCTATATAAAGCATCTGTTCTACAATAAGGATTAATATTTGAAATCACATTATCTTTTCCAAATAGCATAACTCCAGCAAGTGTTACACCTTGTTTCCCCGTTTCCTTATCTACTTTATATAATCCAGCACTTTTTAGCAATTCTAAATCTGTCATATCCATCCAAATATGTCTTTTCTTGACATTTGAATTAGCTAACTTTCTTGCTTTTTCTATTAAATCATGTCTTAAGTCTTCTTCTACTGAAACATATGGATAAATTGTGTCTTCATCAAATATTTTTCGTTTTTTATTGTGAATACTCGCAATTAATGGAATATTATTCGATATGTCAAAATCACCTTCATAATTACGAACGAAGACTTTTCCTTTATATTTATGAATTTCTGTTGATTCTTCAATATGTGTGTATAGAATTATTTTTCCATCTATCTTTATTTCATGTAATTCTGATAAAATAGTTGGACTTATAACTTCTTTATTATTACACTGTGTTGTATAATCCTTTTTAATTTTCTCTATTAATTCCTCTTTTATTCCAATAATCTCTTTTTTATCATTTGCTCCTAAAATAATATATCCTCCTGTAGTATTTAAAAATGAACATACAGATTCAAACACACTTTTAGGTAATCCATTAGTAGCTTCTTTTAATTCTGTATTAACATTTTCGCCTAATAAAATAATATTATTTATATTTTCATCCATTGAAGCTTGTCTCCTTTTTCTAGTAGTTATTTTGAAATTATAATATCACAAATTCCTTTTTTATACAATTGAATTTGAAAAATCAATATTACATATGTTACTGGATAATACTTTTTTTACTATTGAGTAGTCCAAAATGTTTAAATTTTTATTCATACATTTTTCAAAAACTCTAATTGTCTTATTTGCTCTAAATAGGCTATTACTCTAGCATTTTATTTTTTTATAACTTATGGACATTAAGTATTTAGGAGTATGATTTCCAATTATATGTCCATTGTTTATCATTTCTTTTACTAAATCTTCTTGCGTGTTTACAAAATGAGCTGTTAGAAAGAAAGTAGCATTTACTTGATTTTCTTTTAAAACTTTTAAAATATCAGGTGTGTAACCTGCCTCATAGCCTTCATCAAATGTTAAATATACATACTTTTTTTCATTATTTCCTATTGCAATTCCTTTATATTTGTCAATTAATTCTCTATTTTTACTTCCTAAATCTGGTTGAATATGATTATCTGATCTTTTTATTCCCCATCCTATTTTTTTATTACTTAAAGTTGTACTTGATGTTGTTATAGTATTATTTATAGAATTTGTTGTCTGTCTTACACTTACCACACTAATACTAATTACAAAAATAACTATAATAGTAGATATTAATAATTTAATTGTTGTTTTCATATATTAAACTTCCCCTCTCATTTTTTATATAAATTACATATTGTTGTTTAATAATATGAATTTGTTTTTATTATTATTCCTTATATAATTAGCAAATAGAATTTCTTTTTGGCATTTTATTACTATTATTGTCTAAAATAAATTGATTTTCAATGTGTTTAAGTCTTGTTTTTTTATAAAAATAAGTATACAATAGAAAAAACAAATTATTGGAGGTATCCCTATGCAAGAATTATCCAGAAGTAAGTTATATGAAATTGAGCAAGTTTATAATTTTAAGGAACTTATTGACCGCTCAGAAAAACTTTATTCTGATAAACCTGCTTTTATTTATAAAAAACATCCCAAAGATACTACTTATATAACTCATACTTATACCCAGCTAAAAGAAGATATTCGGTAATTTAGGTACTGGATTGATTAATTTAGGATTATCTCGGAAAACGTGTTGCTATTATTACTCCTAATCGTTATGAATGGTGTGTTAGTTATTTAGCAGTTACAACATCACGGTATGATTGTTGTTCCTCTTGATAAAGCCCTTCCAGATAATGAAATTGAAAGTTCTATTCTTCGTAGTAAAGCAGAAGCTGTTATTTTTGATGCAAAATATATTGATGTTTTTAAACATTTACAAGCTAATCCAGATTCTAATTTAAAACACTTTATATGTATAGATTTTGACAATGATAAAGACGAAGTTCTATCATTTTCTAATTTATTACAAACAGGGAAAAACTTACAACAAAGTGGAGATAACTGTTATAACAATGTTAAGATTGATAATTCTTCTATGACAATTATGTTATTTACTTCTGGAACTACTTCTCTTGCTAAAATTGTTATGTTATCACAAGCAAATATTTGTGCTAATATTTATTCCACTGGTTGTATTGCAAAGGTAACAAAAGATGATACTTTTTTATCGTTTCTACCTTTACACCACACATATGAATCTACAACTACTTTTTTATATGGACTATATTGTGGCATTACGATTGCTTTTTGTGATGGTCTTCGTTATGTTGCACAAAATTTAAAAGAATATAAAATAACTGGATTTGTTTGCGTTCCTTTAATATTAGAAGCGATGTATAAAAAAATACAAAAAGGAATTAGACAAAAACATTTACAAATTCCTTTTGCTATTTTAACTATTATTTCTAATTTTTTATTAAAATGTGGAATTGATGTAAGACGAAAATTCTTCAAATCTATTATTGATGAACTTGGCGGATACCTTAGACTTGTTATTTATGGTGCAGCTCCTATGGATAAATCTACTATAAAAGGGCTTAAAAATATTGGAATTGAATTATTAAATGGATATGGCTTAACAGAGGCATCTCCTATTGTTTCTGCCGAAAATGATAAATACCAAAAACCTGGTTCTGTTGCTTTTGCCTTACCTAATGTAGAAATAAAAATTGATAAACCAAATGAACAAGGAATTGGAGAGATTGTGGTAAAAGGTCCTAATATTATGCTTGGTTACTACGAAAATCCAGAAGCAACTAATGAAGTATTAATTGATGGTTGGTTTCATACAGGAGATTTAGGATATTATGATAAAGATGGATATTTATTTATTACAGGAAGAAAGAAAAATGTTATTGTTTTAAAAAATGGTAAAAATATTTACCCAGAAGAAATTGAAATTTTGATTGCAAGACTTCCATTTGTTGCAGAAAATATGGTATTCGGCAAACCTACTACAAATAATGATTTAGAAATTAATGCAAAAATTGTTTATAATAAAGAATATATGAATCAAACTTATCCAAATAAAACAGAATCTGATTTTAAAGATATCATTTGGAATGAAATTAAACAAATTAATCAATCAATGCCTGCTTATAAACATATTCGTGATATTATTGTAACAGATGAACCAATGATAAAAACAACCACCCAAAAAGTAAAGCGAAATGAAGAATTAAAAAAGATATTAGGAAAATAATTCCTAATGTCTTTTTTTAACCTTAGGGTTATGAGCGACATTTGACGGCTTTTTGCGAGTTTGTGAAAATTAGAGTTTTTGTTGGTATTTAGGTATTTACAAGATTTTTGCTTTACGGAACATTTGTGCATTTTTATGGCGTTTTTGGAGAGGATTTTACCCAATTTTTACCCAACTCGTGTAGTACGTTTGTTCTTATAGCTTTGGCTCTTGCAAATACATTTTTGGAAATGAAAATTTTTAATTTTGGAGGTAGATTTTTATGAGTAATTTAAGAGAGATTAATGATGATATTTTAAAGGATTGGTTAGATTCTAGAGAGGATGCTATTGCTAGTCTTACTTGTGCAGAAGATAAAAAGCATTTTATTTGTTTTGAGGAGATTTCTGAGAGGATTTTAAGGAATGTTTCTGAACAGAATAAGAAGTATGTTAAGAGACAATTAAAACAGCTTGATGATAATTTCTTTGATTATATTTGCTATTGGAATGAGAAGTATTATAGAAATGGGTTTTGTGATGGGGTGCAGTTGATTATAGGTTGTTGTAATAATAATGTTTCATTTTAATGTGCGGATTTTGCACTTTAAAATATAAAATTGCACTTTAAAATGTTAGAAAGGCGAGATTAGTTCTCGCCTTTTCATTTATATGGATATCTCTCTAATAGCGTCTACTATTGAATCTGTATTCCATTTTACTATCTTATCAGCTGCATTCTTTACTTTAGCTGATGTTTTTTCTGATCCCCATGGTTCTATTGCTAAAATAGGCTTACCTAAGTCTTGTGCTATTTCTATTTCTTTGTCAATCCATTTACTATATGATGAATAAACTCCAGCAAGAATTATAACGACATGTGCATATTTAACTTGATTTTTTATTGCTTCGTATAATTCTTTACTATTGTTGGCATTATGTATAGGATCATCTTTAGGAACAGAATAGTTTTTGTAATAGAAGTATTTTGCATCATCTAATAAAGATGTTAATCTTTCATATGCATCACTATATGTCCATGAATGACTTATAAATAAATTATATGTTTTTACGCTCATAATTTCACCTCCCATTTATATTCTATTTTTATTAACTAGATTCCAGTAATGTATACCTAAAGGTGTTAATTTACATCCTTTACTATTCATTGCTGCATAATACATATGTTTTTCTTCTACTGGTACTACTAAGTTAACTCTATTATAATTTTGAAGAACTTCAAACTTTTTCCCATTGTCTTCAATGAAATCTTCAGAAGTAGGCTCATATGTAGGGTCTAATTTAAATTTAGCAGATGGCTTATTAAATAATTCAGTTATCTTCCTTAAATCTTCTACAGCTATACTTGGCATATTTTTTCGTAATGAAACAAACTCTTTAACATTAGTTTTAAATATTGGTCTTTGTTCCCATGCACCTAATGATTGATCAATATGTGCATACACACTTCCAGGAGTAACATCTCCTATTAAATTTGATGCAGCTCCATATAAAGCATCTACCAATAAATTAGTAAAAACTCCTGTATTTTCACTTTCAATAGCATATTGTTCTTTACTACAAGCAGTTAATATCGTTGTTCCTTCTGATAATACTGAAAGAGAGTCGTTATATTTCAAGTTTCCTAATTCTCCAGAATGACAACTATCTAATATTATAATTTTGTTTTTCGCCTTTGAATCATTAACTATATTCATTAAATTATTTAAATCAAGTCCATCATCTCCTCTTTGACATTCGCTTGTAACTAGATATCCTCCTGTACTTTCAATATATCCATGTCCTGAATAATAAAATAAGGCTATTTCTGGATCTCCAGAAAACAAGTTTTCAATATTATCTTTCAAAATATTTTTAGTTATAATTGTTTCTTCATCTATTGCAGTCATTAAGTTTATATCAAAATTCAATGTTCCATCAGCATTACGTTCTAGTACATTTTTTACATTATATGCGTCATTTACACACCCATTTAGATCGCTTACTTCCTTATAATAGTTTATCCCTATAATTAAAGCTTTTCTCATACTTCATCCTTTCCCTAATGCACTTTCTTAATTTGCATTATGATCTTTTAATTTTCCTGTTTCTAACCATTCTCTTAATACTGTATATTTATTTCTGTCCTTTGGATCGTTCACCCAAAATTCATATTTTCCGTTTGTCGAAGCATTATAATCAATATATGGATAAATACCAAGATATTCTAGTCCTTTATACTCATTGCTTCCACTGTTCAAAATTGGTAATATTGCTGCTCTATTCTTTTTTCCATCTGCATATCCTAATTCCCAAGGGCACCACTTTGAATTAACAATATTTCCTGTAGCAATATAAGATAATCCAGAACATCGATTCATTCTTTCTCTCAATATTTTTGCTGTTTCTGAAGATACATTTTCTCTATCTTGTAATTTTTCTTCTTTCCAATCTATATAAACTTTATATCCAGCTTCTTCGAATTTCTTATATAATACTTCTACCAATTGTTTATCCATAAAACTGTGCGATATAAATAAATCATAGTTTTTGTTATTATCAAATTTTCTACTTTCCAGTAATAAAGAAAACTTATTTAAACTACTATATTTATTTACTTCATTTTGTAAAAAATCTTTAGTTAGAATCATATTTTCACCTCCAAAAAACATTTATAGTTTTCTATTTTAATTTAATATATATCATATTTTTATTAAGAAAATTGTCGAAACTTGTAATTTATTATCAAAAAAGCAAAATAATCCTATAACTTTTTATTACTCTCATACTTTGCTTTTCTTTCGTAAAAATTATTCTAAATACTCCCTCAATCCATCAACTATTTTATATACCTTAGTCATTGGATTTCTTTGTGATGCTTGTCCATCTTTATTTAATTCTTCCACATATTTGCAATTCTTTATTGCAGTATGTAATTTTCCTCCACTTGTAACATTATCAAATATGTTTATATCATTTTTAGTATACTCTCCTAAACCATTTTTCTGAAATTCTTTGCTAAGTTCTTGTAGCACATCATCTTTTGAAATATATCTATTTACCTTTTTAAAATGTGCCAATAGCCAAAGTTCAAAATTTGGATTAGACCAAGCTACATTATAATTACAATTATCTATTGCTGAATCAAATTGCTCATCGTTATAGTCATCTTTATCAAATACTACCCAAACTTGTCCATATACCTTATTAGCATGGTTAACTGTTTTTTGAGTATATTTTACTAAAGATGTAGTATTCATTCCTGTACCTTTTACATCAATATTCGGAATTAAAACATCTACCTTATTCCCATACTTTTCATTAATTTTTCTTTTTAGTCCATTAAAATAATTAGGCTCTGTTTTCCTTCCTTCACATACAATCAAGTAATTGGCTGGTGCTTGCCTTTTACTTTTTAATCTATCTTTTCTTGAAATATTGTTATTTTTCATAATCTATATCAAATTCTTCCAATACTGGAATAGCACCATATCTTCCAGTTAAATAATCTTTATTGTATGTTGCATCATTTCTTACTTTTTTACCTGCATTTTTATCATCTTCTAGTATATAATCAGACAATGCATATATTTCCGAAATACCATCTTTATCTTTTTCTGCAAACCATATTTCATCTCTTCTAAAAGTTTCTTTATTTAAGTTTACTGTATCATGTGTTGAATATATTAACTGTCCATTACCTTTATTTGTATCACTATTATGGAATAAATTAATAATATATCTTGTTAATAAAGGATGTAATTTTGCATCTAATTCATCAACAAATAATACCATTCCATTTTTTAATGCATCCATAAAGAAATCAAATAAGTGAAACATTTTTCTAGTCCCATTAGATTCCAAATAAAATGGTAATGCCTTTAATTCTCCGTTCTCTCCTTTATGAATAACTTCAATATCTATAATACCATTATTGTTTTTTACTGCTTCTATTGAGTCTGGAGTAGTTTTTATTCCCTCAATTCCAGAATCAAAAGTTTTTATAAATTTTAATAATTCCTTTTTATAATTTTCATCACTTAATATTTTTAATGAAACTCTATTGTTAATAAATCTTTCAAAATTAGGATTTCCTAAATTTAAATATGTGCTATTAACAAACCAATCATACACATTATTAAAATCTTCATTATGCTTATCAATTTTGCTATATATATTCAAGAATAAAGTTCTTTCATCTATATTAGCTAATTTAGAAAATTTATTATCTCTCATCATTTTTATGTTGTTATTTTCTCTTTCAAATATAGAATAAAATTTATTAACTCTTTTTTCAAATAGCCACTCTAAAACTATTTTATCTTTTAAAACTTCAAATCCATATTTATATATTTTATTGTTTTTTGCTAATATTTCCACTTCTAAAGCAATTGAATCATTATTTATCATAAAACTATATACATTTTCTTCATCTATTGGAGAATTCTTTTTAGAGTCATCGCTAACTAATATTCTATTTTTCATATAATCAAAAGCCTGTAATACATTAGTTTTTCCACTAGCATTAGCACCATATATTGCAGATACTTTTAAATATTCACCATTATCTATTTTAGCTACATTATATTCATGTTCTTTTAATGATGTTGCTTCCATATCTAAACAATTTTCATTTTTGAAAGATTTGAAATTTTTAAAACTAAATCTTATTAACATATTAAAATCCTCCTTCACTTTTATATTATATGCTAAAATTAAAAAAATATCAATATTTTTGAGATATTTTCTCAAATTTCATTGATATATTTAAGTTTCAGTATAATTACTTGTTATTCTAAAGTGCAATTTTTGCACTTTAAAACGTTAAAATTGCACTTTAAGTTTACAATTAACCCTCTATTCTATCTTTTTGTTTAAAGGAAAATTACTAAGATTTCTATATTTATTATTTTCCCACTCTTCATATTTCCTTTTATAATTTTCTTCATCGCTTGCTAATACTTCTGTGCCATCATCGAAAATAATTAAAATTTTACTAAAGTCCTTACCTCCAAAATGTAAATATTCATTACCACCATCAATGTGGCAACTTTCACATTTACAAGATACTAAATTATGTACACTTTTTGATTCAATAATATCTCCACAAATTAAACATTTAATTTTCATACTTAAATTCCTCATTTATATATTTTTGGTTATTCATATCTATATTCTTCACTATCTTCAGCAACCATTAAAATATTGTCTTCTTCTATTTCTGTGCTATATTTTGATTCAGCAATTATTCTATTCCATGCTATTTTATGTTCAAAATTAATTTCAGTATCTTGTGATAAATTTTTCACATAATTATTTATAAAGGTATCTGTGCTATTAATTAATCTTAAATAGTATTTTAATGTATCAAATACTCCATTAACTATAATCTGACATCCATGTTCAGTTCTAATTTGCTCAATTATATTATCTATCTTTGTTTTTTCTTCTTCATCACAATGTACTGTACTTAATATATAGTATCTTTGAATATTTGTATCTTTAATCTTTTTATATGCATCCATTACCATTATTGAATCTGGTTTTATATCAAATTTAACCTCTACAATTTCATATAGTTCTTTACTTTTTATGTCTTTTACTACTATATCCCCTGTTGCTCCACTACTTCTATCACAAGAAGTATGTGAATTTAATGTTTCTAATTCTTTTCCTTCAAATCTTTTTAACTCGTTAATTATACATTCGTATATACTATATATTGCAATAACTGGTAATATTGAAGCTCCTCTAGATGAATATTTATAATAAAAATGTTTTTTTAAATATTCTAATATATCAATAATATTTATCGTTCCTTCTCTTTTTATTGGATTTATTATTGTTACTGCTTTTTTTTGTTTATTTAATAAACTTAATTTTATTATAGCTTTAAGATATGTATGTGGATTTTCATTATTCTCCTCAATGTCATTTAAAATTTGCAGAAAAGCATTTTTTACTTGCTTATTATTTATTTTACCTGGAAAGTCTAATGTAAATGGATATGGTTGCTCTATACTTCTTGTTAACCATCCAGACTCTTTCATTGCACCATAAAATTGTTTAGATTTCAAAAATGGAGTTACAAATTTTGTATCAAAACTTCTTCCACTATATCCATTTTCTAAACTAATTTTGTGATATCTTACATCTTGTTCTGAATGTAAACATTTATATGTTATACTAGAAAACAATGCTGTAAAAACTCCTTTTGATGTTTCTTCTGCATCAGTAACAGCTTTTACCCATTTAACTTGTTCACTATTTAATTTTAATTCATTTATATTACCTATATTTTCTGATTCTATATATATCTCTTCTAAAAATTGAATTGGATTATTCATTATAATTTCTCCTTCTTCAAATAATTGCTTTTTTACTTGTTTAGCTACTTCTTGTATCATATTCACACAAACACTATTTCCTATTCGTTCATAAAGTTTAGCTTTAGATCCAATTTTTTTAAATTTTTCTGGAAATCCCATAAATCTATAACATTCACTTAATGTTAGCTTTCTAACATTACTTCCATCATATATCCAATATCTTCCACATGTTTCTTGAGATGCTATAGTTGGATGAATTCCATCTACTGAATATATTCTATTAGGTTGTTTATGTACTCTTGATAAATGTTCTGTACCTGGTCTGACTCCAACTGTTCTCATTTTTTTATTTCTATAACCAATAAAAATTAATCCTGACTTTTCTTGTTTTTTAGGTTGTTTTATTATAGTGTATTCTGCTGAATTAAGATATTCAAAATCTCCTGATTTATCTAAAAATTCCTTCATTGATTCTATCGGTTTCTTATCAATTTTATTAAAATCAAAAAATTTTCCTATTCTATTACCGACAATTATAATTCTTTCTCTATTTTGTGGTACATTAAAATCTTTTGCATTAATCACTTTATATTGCACAGTATATCCTAAAGTTTGCAATGCTGATATCATTACTCTTAGAGTATTACCCTTATCATGTTTTTCCAAATTTTGAACATTTTCTAACACAAAAACTTTTGGTTTCTTATTTTCTAGTATTCTACATATATCAAAAAATAGTGTTCCTCTAGTATCATCATAAAATCCTTTTTGTTTTCCACTTATTGAGAATGCTTGACACGGAAATCCCGCGCATAAAACATCAAAGTCTGGTATAGTACTAACATCTAATTTTGTTATATCGCAATATGGATCATCTCCAAAATTTTCCTTATACATATTACATGCATGTTCATCTATCTCTGAACTAAACACACATTCATATCCTTCTCTTTCAAAAGCAATCCTAAAACCGCCTATACCTGCAAATAAATCTATAAATCTAATTTTTCTATCTTCCATATTTTCATTTCCTTTAATTTACATTTCTTTTATATTTTATATCATAAAATGACATTTTTCTCAATAGTCTGACCTATATTTATATTCATCAACTTAATTTAATTTTTACAAAAGAAATTATCATAAGGATAACCTGCTTTAATATATAACTCCGTTAACTCCATCTTATACTTCTCTAATAATTCCAAATATTTCTGCTTAAATACATTTTTACAAATCCACTCAACACCTTTACTAGAAATTACAACTTTATTTTTAATTAACAGTTTATATTCTCCTAACCCACTATCACACATTTTCTTAATTGCTTTTCTAACAGTAATATCTTCTCTATCGAAATATCTACATAGTTGTTTAATATCCATATTTTCAATCCACCAATTTTCATTATGTTCTATTTTTAACAATTCTTCATATTGTTTAATTCTAAGTTTGAAAAAATCTATATCAGCATCTATTAAAGATTTTTCTTTTTGAAAATATACCTGAGTCAACCAGTAATATCCCTCTACTAAAACAAAATATTTTCTACTTCTTATTTTTTCACTTCTCCATCTACAAGTTGGATGTTTTTTTATCATAATATCTATTGCTATTCTTAAATCTAATTCTGATATTTCTTTACCATTTTTAGTTGTTATCCCCAATACATGTAATCTCTCTAAAAGTTTATTGTATGATAAAAAAATACTATCTAAAAATTGCTCCGAATCTACCTTCATTTTTTATTATTTCCTTTCTGTGCAAATATCTTAATGCTAGTTTACGAAGCATTAAGATTTAGCAAAATTAATTTTGCTTGAATATGGGTAATATTTTTTAATACCTAATATTCGCCAGCTTGGTGTCTTGACACCCTTTTTGCTGTTTAGGGCTAAATGCCCTAATACCCTTTTAGCTCTCCGAGGGACTTTTTTGATAAAAGTTTTTTAAATTTTTATCAAAATATTTTCAAAAAAGTTCAAATTTCCAATCTCAAAATTTGAACTTTTTTCTTTACTTTTGTATTTAAATATACTATAATAAACTTAGATTTGGAATTAAGTTAGCATTTAGTTTGGTCGCTTGTGCTAGCTTTTTCTTTTTGATTTTCATCATATCTTTTTAGTTCAATTCCATAACACATTTGATATAATTTTTGAATTATTGCTTTTGATAATTCTTTATCATTACTTTGCTCAAATCTATGTAATAAGCCTTCTTTATTAAACTTAGTTGTTATAATAATTGGTAACTTATTTTCATTTCTATTTTCTATAATTGTATATAACTTGTCCAATGCCCAACTGCTAATTTTTTCTGTTCCTAGATCATCTATTACAACCATATCTATATTAGAAAATAGTTCTATTAACTCATTTTCTGACTTTGAATTATCTTTAAAAGTTTCTTTTATCATATCTAACAATGATGTTAATCTTCCCATTAAAACTATTTTACCTTTTTCCATTAATTCATTTGAAATTGATGCTACTAAATGTGTTTTTCCTACTCCAGAATTTCCAGTAATAATAAGTCCATTTTCTTGTTCATTATTAGTACATTTATTAGCATAATCTTTTGCAATTGCTACTTCTTTTTTATTAATATCTGTTACTTTAAAATTCTTAAAACTATAATCTTTTAGCCTTTTACTAATATAATTTTGAGAATAAAATTTATTAATTATTTCTCTATAATGTTCTTTCTTTTTTTGCTCTAAAATTTGAAAATCTATTTTACTCCAATAGTCTCTTGATTTTTCACAAGTACATCTTTCATATTCGATAGAGTTAGGAGATATATTAGTATATAGATAGTCTAATCCAATTGGCTTTAACTCTTTTCCACAAAACTTACATTTACTGTGGAAATTCCTTTGATAATTATCACATTTGGTATTCTCTAAATCCATTATTATTCTCATTCTCCTTTCTGTTCTTTTCTAAATTTTCTTCTAATGTATTATCTTCTTGTGCGTTATTTTCCGTTATTGTAACGTTACTTTTTTCTTTTTCACTTTTCAATTTTTCACGATATCTTTGTTGTCTTATTCTATTTTGTTCTTGATATTTTTCAGTCGTTTCAACACTTTGGTATTTCCTCCAATTTTTAATTTTATATGCTCCTTCTTCTATAATTAGCATATTTAATTCTTGAAACTTTTTAATAATTTTCTCGATTTTTTTCTTAGACTTTCCCATAATCTTTGAAAAATTTTCTATTGTCATTGGTGTATTTTCTCCTATTACTAACTTTCCTTCACTATTACATTCCATAGCAATAGTTATTAACTGAATCCATACTCTAAAATATGTGTCGCCATCAGTTTCTTTTAGTAATATTTGCATTTTCCTGTTTGAAAATATTTTAATTTCTAGTTTTAACCATTGTAAATTATACATATCCTCCTTTCCCCACTTTCCTTGCAATCTAACTTATAGATTGTTGTTCCATTTTTTCTAAATATTCATCTAGTGCTTGCACTCTAAATAAATATTTTCCACCAACTTTAGAGCATGGTATTTGTTTTCTTCTTACTAATTGATTGACTAACCAATAAGATATTCCTAAATACTCTGCTACTTCTTTCATTGTTAGTGTAGTTCTTTGAACTTTTTGTAACTCCATAGTATCACCTCCTATTTTCTTGTTATTGTCTATTGACTTTTGTTAGCAAATGTATTATATTGTGTATAGTTAACTTTGTAAATACTTTATAGGTCATTTTGATAGCAAGTTAACTATACACAATTTCACAAACTGTTAACGGAGGAATTATGAATAAAATTAATAGTGAACTACATATTTCTATTAATACTAGAGAAAACCTTAGTCACATAACTTTATTATATGGAGATTCAAAGAAATTACATTACTATACTTTAGGTGAACATTCTAATTGTCATTTTTTTATTAAAGATCACTTATCTTTTTATCGTACTGGAACAAATCTAATTGACTTTTTAAATACTAATTTTTCTAATTTTGATGAGTATTTTGTTTGGTTTTCTAAATTTTTTACATCTTATATTAAATACTTTGAAGAAACTGATATTAAAATATTAAAACTTGACAAGTCATATAGCTACAATGAAATAGAAACATTAGCGAAAAAATATTTTAAGGTAATAAAAAAAGATGCTGAAAAAGTTCAATCTCTCTATTCTGAATTTGTTAACTATATTTTCAATAAGCATAGTATGGAAAATTCAAGAAAAATGACTAATAAGATGAGATTTTACATTTATTACACATCATATTTTAAAACATTAAAACCATATGTTACTGATTTTCAAATAGATAATGCTTTCAATTATAAGATTGTTCCTGAATATCTTGAAACCAGTGAAGATAAGTTATTAGAGTTCTTTACAACTGGACAACATTTTGCTGATGTATATTCTGATATTGGTGCAACTAGCTCTAGTATTTATACTATACTTTATATTACATTATTTCAATTTGTAGAAGAAAACAATTTTATAATAAAAAAATGTAAAAATTGTGGTAAATACTTTATAACAGATAATCCAAGAGTTAATTATTGTAATAATTTATTCAAAGGAAATCAGACTTGTAAAGATATAGGCAATCAAATTGCTCAAAGAATCAAACAGGAAAATGATAAAGTTTATGGTAAATATCGTAAAATGTACTCTAAAAAAGCTATGTTAGTTAAACGTAACCCTGATATAGAAGTTTATAAAAAAGATTATGAAAATTGGAAAAAAGAAGCTAAAAAATTTATGGATGATATTAGAAATGAGAAAAAAACTTATGAAGATTTTGATAAATGGTTAGATGAAAATAGTTAGGAGATTGATTATGAAAGAAATAATAAAAAATATATTTAATAAAGTAGATTTTAAAATAATTATAGGAACTATATATTTAGCATCTCTTGTGTTTTCTTTATTTCCTGATAGTGTTATAAATTATTTAGGCTTATTATCTTTTAAAAACAATTATCAATTTGTTATATCGTTAATTTTTATCATCTTAAGTTGTTACTATTTAACTGTGTTAATTGAGTATTTGCATAATAAAATTAAAAATAAAAGAATAACTAAAAAACTAAGAAATTCGATGAAGAAAATAAGTGCAAATGAAAAACAATATCTGATGAAATTTTATAATGAAAGTTCAAAATCGTTTGATGCATCCACTACTTTTGATATAAGTGATGCAATTGTAAACTTGTTACAAAGTAAACATATAATTAATATTGGATCTAGCATTTCTGTTGGATATACTGAATTTGACTATTATTTACAACCTTGGGCTTTAGAATATTTAACTGAACTATTAAATGATGGCAAACTTATAGTTCATGAAAATAATTTTGAATGGAACGATTAAAAAAGAAAAAGAACAACAAAATTTTTCATTTGCTGTTCTTTTTCTTTTTTAATATTCCATAGTACCTTTTTGTATCAATATCTTTATATCTTTGCATTTCTTTATTATATCTGTTCTTTAACTTCATTATAAACCTACTTTTATATGATATAAAATATTCATCTAAATCTTGAAATTTCTTTTCACACTGCTCATTATATGTTATAAAATTTCCTTTTTCGTCATCTTTTCCAAACTCCGAGTATAATTTATATAATTTTTCTCCTGATATCTTTTTTCCGTTTTTAGTTTTTCCATGTGCTAGTGCTATAGTTTTTATTTTTTTATACATTCTATAATAAAATTTTGACATTGTCTTATCTCGTATGGTTATTTTATTTCCAGTAAAGCAAAATCCCAAATATTCTAGTTCATCTTTTGTATTATCTATATTAGGTAAAAAATCCTTGTTTATGTTTTTTAATTTCTGTTCTTGATAATAATATACTCTTGTTTTTTCATCTTTTAGTACTGGATTTCCATTTTTATTTAAAATTTCTTTTATATTACTAAATATTATTTCAAATTCTTCTTTGCTTACATTAGGAATAATTACAATAAAATCATCACTGTATCTTCTATATAACCCATTATTTGATGTTACTAAACTATTTATTAATTTATCTGCATCTATCATATATATATTAGCTAAAACTGAACTTATTGCAGATCCCTGTGGAATTCCACATCTATTATTATAATGTAAATATTTTGATTTATAATTATTAATTTCATCTATTGTCATTATCTTTTCTAATTCAAATACATATTCTTCTTTTCCTGTATCAGAATTAATTTTTTTGCTATGCTTATATATATCTTTTCGGTTGGTGTCTTTTATATTACAAATATCTTCTAAATCAAAATAAGTATATTTTGTAATATTTTTAAATACCGCATAATAATCTGCATCTAAATTCGTTTTTTCTAATACTTTGCAAATCATTCTTTTTAAGTATTTATGATCTAAACCTTCAAAAAAATCTTTAAAATCTCCTACAAGAATATAACTATTCTCTGTGTTCAGTATAAACTTAAATACGTCATGTGCAAAATTTATATTATTTTTTCTTTTTAAATTGTTTCTATATGCAACACTACACTTGTTTATTCCATTTCGTTTTGCATAGTCATTATATGCATTATTCAATTTATGATTATATAATTGGTAAATATATCTATCTAGATGTGATGAAAACATTATATTTCTCTTTTTTTCTTTTGTTACTTCCTTTTTCTCCTCAACATCCTCTTTTAAATTTTCTAGGTAGTTTTCCTTATTAAATTTTTCCATTTTATGAATATCTAATATAAATGGAAAAAAAGAGTGTTCTTTTACTTTTTTCGTATTATATACGTAGTCTTTTACACTTTCTATTGATTTTCTATTATCAAAATGTGCATACATCTTATTCTTAAATATATTCTTTCTTCTTTTCATTATTTCTCCTAAAAAAAGCGATACCCATTCCTATCAGTGCAGTATCTGTCCAGGAATGAGTACACTAAATAACTTACCTTATATAAAGGCAACTGCAAATTTCCTCCGAATTGCTTATGTTATTATAAATATAACTAAATTGGAGGTGTCTGAAATGGTCAATTCTACGATGCACGAGATAAATATAGAAATATTAATCTTATTAATAATATTAATATTTCTATATTTATCTCGTGCATCGTAGAATTGACCATTTCAGACACCT
>CANAQC010000032.1 GCA_947363765.1 uncultured Clostridium sp.
CATTTTACTTTTTGTGTTTTAGTTTTTACTTTTCTATTTTTGCATTTTACTTTTTATGTTTTAGTTTTTACTTTTCCATTTTTACATTTTACTTTTTGTGTTTTAGTTTTTACTTTTCTATTTTTGCATTTTACTTTTTATGTTTTAGTTTTTACTTTTCCATTTTTACATTTTACTTTTTGTGTTTTAGTTTTTACTTTTCTATTTTTGCATTTTACTTTTTATGTTTTAGTTTTTACTTTTCTATTTTTACATTTTACTTTTTGTATTTTATTACTTGCATTTTTTATTTTATATTTATATTATTTAAATAATTATTCTATTTAAATAATATTTTTTAAATTGCTCATTTTTATATATTTCTACTGCTATTTTTTTATATTCTTTTTTTATAGTTTTATTTAGTAATTTTATATTCATATTACTATTTATAAATTTATTATAATTTTTAATTACTCTTATTTTTCCTATAATAGTTTCTTTATTAAATATTTCTTTTATAACATTTAAAAATATTATATTTTTTATTTCTTTGTTAAGTAAAATATAAATTTTATCTTCTTTTAATTCATTTTCTTTTATTAATTGTTGTTTATATAAAAAAGATTTTTTTATTTGTAAAATATTAGGTTCCATTAAAAATATTATTTTATCACTTTCTTCAAATATTATATTTAATAAAGAATTTTTTTCTTTCTTTATATCTATTAAAATTAGTTTGTATTGTTGTTTTAATTTTTTTATTTGTTTTATTAATTCTAATTTATTGGTTGGTAAATCTTTTAATAAAATAACATCCAATCTTTTATCTATTTTTTTTACTATATTTTCTACGTTACTATTTTCATTATTTTTATAATTTAGTAAAAATAATATTTCTTGTATTTGATCGCTAGTATCTATAATTAATATATTTTTTTCTTTTTTTATTATATTTGCTAAATTAATTGTAAATGTTGTTTTTCCAACTCCATTTTCTCCAATTATAGAAATAGTTTTATTTTGTTTTTTTATTTTTTCTTTTTTTAAATATTTTTTAAATTGGATTTTTATTTCTTCTACTAAAGATTTTTTTTTAATTTCATTATTTATTTCTTCTTCAATTCTTAAAATTTCTTCTTTTGAAATTTGTTGTTGTAATAAATTTATATTTTTATTATTTATATGTTGTTTATAATTATCATTTTCATTGTATACTATTTTTTTTATTTCTTCTTTTTCATTTTTCTGTCTTATAATTTCTATTAGTTCATTAATAGTTATTTGATTATTATAAATTATCTTTATATAATTTTTTGATAATAAATATTCTTCTAACTCTTTATTCTTTTTTTCTAAAATAATAATTAATTGAATATTAAAATTAATTTTATTTATTTTTTTCACTAATTCTTTTATACTAATTTCTCCTGGTAATAATTCACTAAAAATAATATAATCAATATTTGAATCTAATTCTAATATTTCTAAAATTCCTTCTTGGTATTGAATATCATTTGCTACTACTTTTATCATTTTTTCTTTTTTTAATTTATTATTAATATTTTCATTTTGTAATGCTGTAATTATTTTTTTCATTATTCTCTCCTATTTCTTTTTCAATTAATTCCTTTTCAAATTCATTTGTTTCAATTTTTGTCAAAATATGATTTTCTCCTGCAAATATTACACACTCTCCTCTTTTTAAAGATTTAATTTCTATTTTTTCTTTTTCCGATAAATTAGAATATTCACCTAATATTTTTATATTTTCTTCTTCTAATGAAAAAAATGTTTTTATACTAGAATTATTTAATATACTTTTTCCATAAATTCCATTTTCTAATGTAAATAAATCTGAAACATCTTGTGTAATTGCAACTGCACTCCCTCCATATTTTCTTATTGTTTTAAATATTTTATATATAAAACTTGCAACATTTTTATTAGAAGTAATTCCAATTAATCTCCATATTTCATCTAAATATATTGCTTTTTTTATTTTTCTATTTATTTTTATTTTATCCCAAAATAAATCCGTAAATAAATACATTCCATATGCAATGTTCTCTTCACCTAATTCATAAATGTCTGCAATAATTAATGAATTATTAATTTCTATGTTTGTATGTTCATTAAAAAATTTTAGTGAACCCTTTACAAATGGAATTAATTTTGTTTTAAATATTTTTGTTTTTGGATCTTTTTCTAAAATATTATAAAAATCTTCTAATATTGGCATATCATTACTTTCTTTAAATATTTTTGTAATTGTTATTTTATTTTCTTCTTTTTTATACAATGTTTCATCATCAAATGTTATCCCTTTTTGTTTATAACATTCTATTATTTTTTCTTCTATAATTGCTTTTTCCTCTTCATCTAATTCTCCAAAAATTAAATGAAAAAATCCTATTAATTTTCCTATTTTTGTTGCAAGATATCCCTTTTCATCTTCTTCTATACTTTCTTTTCTTATATCAAAAATATTAATATGAGTATTTGATGTTGGTCCTAATTTAATATATGTCCCTCCTAAATTTTTACATATATTATAATATTCTCTTTCTGGATCAATTATATATTGCTCTATTCCAATTAAAATATTTCTCAATATTAATAATTTTGTATAAAAAGATTTTCCTGCACCACTTGTTCCAAAAATACACATGTTGGCATTTTTATATTTATTATTATTATACCTATTTATAAATACTAGTGAATTATTATAAATATTATTTCCAATATAAATTCCATCTTCATCAAATATAGATGATGATATAAAAGGATATGTACAAACTAATCCTTGTGTTAAAATATTTCTTTTAGTTATTTTTTTTATATCTTCTTGATTATTCATAATTGGTAATATAGATAAAAATCCTTGTTCTTGTCTAAAATATGCTCTTCTTGTTTGCATCCCTCTACTTTGAATTAATCCTTCTACTTTATTTAATACATATTCTAATTCTTTTTTATTTTTTTCATATAAATTAATATATAAATAAAAAAAATATAATTCTTCATTATTTACTTGCATTTGTTTTCTGATATATTTTGCATCATTATGACTAAATGCTATTAAATCTATGTCTTGACTATTTTGATTTTTATTTTCTAAATCTACTCCTGTATTTCCAATATGATATGTTAATTCTCTTATCATTTTATATGTATCTTTTTTTTCATAAAACATAGAAATATTCATATTAATATTATTTTCAATTAAATTTTTTAATAATAAGTCATTTTGTTCTCTAAAATAATTTACTACTAATATTGTGGAATAATAATTCTCATCTATTTCGATATATTGTGGATTTTTTAAATTTATATAAGTAGGTAATATTTTATCTATCTCATCCATTGTTCCTTCTAATATTTCTAATTTATTTTTTTTATTTTTTTCAGTTATCTTTATTCACTCCTTTTTAATTCTTTTTTCCAAATGTCAGAAAATAATTTTAAAATTTCTTTTTTTTCTTCTAATGGAATGGATAAATTTCCTACCCTTGATAAACATTCTTTTATTTTAAAATACATTTCATTTAATTCTTGAAAAATATTTTCTTGATTGCTTTCTTGTTTTGAAAAATTAGATTTTTTTATGATTATATAAAAATTTTTTGAGGATGAATTTTTTTGTTGATTCATTTTTTGAATAAATTGAATATAATTTTCTGATAATTTTAATAAATTATTTTTTGTTTCTTTTTCCATTTGCTTTTTTATTTTTAAAATATGTTGGGATAAATCTTCTTTATTACTTTGAATAAATATTTGAATATCAAAATTACATGTTTTCAAAAATGTTTTATAAGAATTTAAAATTGCCTCTTTTTCTAAATCAGATTTTAAATGGTAATTAATTGGAATAATTTTAATTATTTTTATATATGAATTATTTTTTAATAAAATAATTCCTTTATCTAATATTTTTTGAATAGGCAACCATTCTTTTGTAGAAATTATTTTGTATTTTTCCATGGTATCTCCTTAAAATAATAAAATAAATTTTAATAAATTAATTTATTTTATAATAAAACTTTTTTCTTCTTTTGTCAACAAAAATATTTCGACATTTTTTGATATTTTTTTTAATTTATTTAATTTTTGTGTATATAATTTTTTTTTTGAGTTATAATATTTTTATAAGGTTAATATTAGTTTAACAAAGAGTAATATTAGGTTATTTTTAATAGCTTTTTATTATTCGAGCAAAGATGTTATATAGCTTTTTATTAGGTTATATATTGTCGGAGATAAGAATTTATTATTTGTATGCAGGCTATATTTTATTTTTAATATTTAATTAATATTTAAATTTATTTATATATGGTTATATTATAGGTAATAAATTCGAGTTAAGATTATATTTATATCTTTGTTTTGAAATGGTTATTAATAGTCCTATATGGATGAATATAGTTATTTCGGGTGTATTTATAGTCGAGCAACTGATTGATTAGTGTGGTGAATTGCTTATTTGTATAGTAATATACATTAGGTGAGTAATTATATTAATTGGTTTTAGCTGAAGATTAATATTAGCTTTATCGATTAATAGCGTAATACTATAAAAGTATTACGCTATTAAAAATTATATTAATTAAATATATTTATTTTATTATTAATATTTAAATATTAATAATAATTTATATTTTTTTATTTAATATTATATATCTAAATTTTTAACATATTTTGCATTTTGTTCTATAAATTCTCTACGTGGTGCTATTTCATCTCCCATTAAAATTGTAAATATTTCATCTGCTTTAATTGCATCTTCTAATTTTACTTTTATTAAAATTCTTTTTTCTGGATCCATTGTAGTTTCCCATAATTGTTCTGGATTCATTTCACCTAGACCTTTATATCGTTGAATATTAACTCCTTCTCTTCCTATTTTTAATAAATGTTTTTCCATCTCTTCATCTGTATAACAATATATATCTGTCATACCTTTTTTTGATAATTTGTATAATGGTGGTTGAGCTAAATATACATTTCCATTTTCTATTAAAGGTCTCATATATCTGAAGAAAAAAGTTAATAATAACGTTCTAATATGTGCTCCATCTACATCTGCATCAGCCATAATAATAACTTTTCCATATCTTATTTTAGATATGTCAAATTCTGCTCCTATTCCAGCTCCAACTGCTAATATTACTGGTTGTAATTTTTCATTATTGTATATTTTATCTGCTCTTGATTTTTCAACATTTAACATTTTTCCCCATAATGGTAAAATTGCTTGAAATGTCCTGTCTCTACCTTGTTTTGCACTTCCACCTGCTGAATCACCTTCTACTATATATACTTCGCACTCTTCTGGATTTTTACTGCTACAATCTGCTAACTTTCCAGGTAATGTTGTGCTCTCTAATGCTGATTTTCTTCTTACTAATTCTCTTGCTTTTCTAGCTGCTTCTCTTGCACGTGATGCACTAACACATTTCTCTAAAATTGATTTTGCTACATTAGGATTTTCTTCTAAAAAGTTAGATAGTGCTTCATTTACCATGCTTTGTACTACTCCTGTTACCTCACTATTTCCTAATTTTGTTTTTGTTTGTCCTTCAAATTGAGGCTCTTTTACTTTAACTGATACTACAGCTGTAATTCCTTCTCTTATATCTTCTCCTTGTAAATTACCATCTTTTTCTTTTAATATATTATGACTTCTTGCATAATCATTAAATACTTTCGTTAAAGCTCTTTTAAATCCTTCTAAATGTGTACCTCCTTCTATAGTATTAATATTATTTACAAATGTATATATATTTTCAGAATACGATGTTGTATACTGAATTGCTATTTCAACAGGTATATCACCTTGCTTTTCTATATATATTGGTGTTGTATGTAATTTTTCTTTACTTTTATTTAAATATTCAACAAAAGAGATTAATCCTCCTTCAAAACAAAAATCTGCTTTTGTAGATGTTTCTCCTCTTAAATCTTCTATAGTAATTCTTAATCCTTTTGTTAAAAATGCCATTTCTCTAAAACGATTTTCTAATATTTCATAATCGTATTCTAAAGTTTCAAATATAGTATCATCTGCCAAGAATCTTACTGTTGTACCTGTTTTATTAGAGTCTCCTATTTTTGTTAGGCTTTTTACTACTTTTCCTCTTTCAAATGACATTTGAAAAATTCCACCATCTCTTTGAATTGTTACTTCTGTCCATGAAGAAAGAGCATTAACAACAGATGAACCAACTCCATGTAATCCTCCTGATACTTTATATCCACTATCTCCACCAAATTTTCCTCCTGCATGTAATACTGTATATACTGTTTCTGCCGCAGAAATTTTTGTTTTTGGATGAATTTCAACAGGTATTCCTCTTCCATCATCTTCTACACATATAATATTTCCTTTTTCTATTTTTATATTTATATTTTTGCAATATCCAGCTAAAGCCTCATCTACTGCATTATCTACAATTTCATATACTAAATGATGTAATCCTCTTTTAGAAACACTACCTATATACATTCCTGGTCTTTTTCTAACAGCTTCTAATCCTTCTAATACTTGTATTTGGTCTGCTCCATATTCATGTTCATATTTTTCCATCTCGTTTCCTCCTCATTTACAAATGTCGTTGCCTTTTATATTATATATTTATTTTTATAAAAATCAAGTTTTATTTTTTAAATTTTATTTCTTTTTGCTAATGTCATAGTTGATATATTGGTTAAATAAGCCTTTATTCCTTCTTTTTGTTTTGTAATTATAATTGTTTTTATTTTTTTGTCTTTACTATCTATTATTATTTCTTTAGTAATGTTTTCAAACAAGTTTTTATTTGTTTTATTTTCTTTTAGATTATCATAGTCTAATAAAAATAATATATCTTTTTTTCTTATTATTATATCTTTTCCAATATGTAAATACATATATTCTCCATTCTTAAACTTTTTCCACTTTTCCTTTATTTACTATAAATTTTTTACACATTTTGTCTTCTATTGTTAATTCATTTGTACATGTAATTAATATTTGTGTATTATTTATATTTTTTAAAATGTGATATCTCCTTTTTTCGTCTAATTCTGACATAAAATCATCTAATAATAATATAGGAAATTCACCAATTTCATCTTTCATAATTTCTAGTTCAGACAATTTTAATGATAAAATTACTGTTCTGTTTTGTCCTTGAGAACCATAAATATTGACTTGTTTTTTATTAATGAAAAAATAAATATCATCTCTATGTATTCCTTTAGTAGTATATCCTTTTTCTATATCTTTTTTTCTTGTATTTTTTAATTCTTTTTTATATTTTTCTATATCTTGGCAATCTGTTATATATTTTATTTTTAATTCTTCTTTTCCTTGTGTTATATTACTATGAATAATATAGATTTTTTCTTTTATCTTTTCTATAAATTCTTTTCTATAATTATATATCTCTTTTGCATAGTCACATAATTTTTCATCCCAAATATCTAACATATCTTCTTTTTTATTTTCTAATTTTATTTGTCTTAAATAATTATTTCTTTGTTCTAGTGTCTTTATATACATATTAAGATTATAAACATACTTAGGTCTTAACTGGCTAATCATAATATTTAGAAATTTTCTTCTTTTTGATGGACCATTTTTTAATATTTCTATATCATCTGGACTGAACATAACAATATTAATTTTTCCTAATATGTCACTTAGCTTGTTTTGTTTTACTCCATTTATATATATTAGTTTTTTATCATTTATTTCAATTTTTATTTTATTTATTCTTTCTTCTTTTTCAAATTCTATTTCTATATTAGTATAATTTTCTTCTAATTTAATTAATTCTTTATCTTTTTTGGCCCTAAACGATTTTCCAATACTACAAATAAATATAGATTCTAATATATTTGTTTTACCTTGAGCATTATCACCAAAAAATAAATTAATTCCATTTGATAATATAATTTCTTGACTACTATAATTTCGAAAATTATTTAATTGGATTTTTTTTATGTCCATATTTTTCTCCCAATTAATCCTTTAATCTTATAGGTAAAATCATATATGTATAATCTCCATCTTGATCTACTGGTCTTATAACACATGGAGAAATACTTGTACCAAAATCAACAAATATTTCTTCATCATCAATTACTTTTAATGCATCTAAAAAGTATTTTGGGTTAAATCCAGATTCTAAATTCTTTCCTTCTGTTGATATATATAGTTCTTCTTTAGCATCACCTGTTTGATTTGTACATAAAATTGTAACTTTTCCTATATCGATAATTACTTTTACAGGATATTTCTTTTCTTTTTCTGTTGATGATGAAGAAATTAAACTAATTCTTTCAAAACAATCTTGTAAACTATTTTTATTAATCCTTATTCTTGTTTCCCATTGTTCTGGTATAACATTATTGTAATTTAAAAATTCCCCATCTAATAATCTTGTTACTATTTTACAATTATCCATTTCAAATAATGCTTGATTTTTAGATACTCCTATTTGTATTTTATCAAATGAATCTAGTATTATTTTATTAACTTCCGTTAATGTCTTTCCTGGAATTACAGCATTAAAATCATTGGTTTGATTATTTAATATTGCACTATTCCATGCCAAACGAAAACCATCTACTGCAACTACATTTAACTTATTATTTGTAGTTTGAAATAAACATCCTGTAAAAATTGGTCTATTTTCTTCTATACTAACTGCAAATATAGTTTTTCTAATCATATTCTTTAAAATGTTTTGTTCTATTGTAATTGAATTTTCTACATTTATTTTCGGTAATTCTGGAAATTCATCTGGATTCATTGTTGCTAATTTATATAAAGAACCTTCACATTCAATAACAAGTAAGTTACTATCGTTTAAAACAATACTTATTTGTGTATCTGGTAATTTTCTAATAATTTCACTAAACATTATAGCATTAACTACAGTACTTCCTTGATTTTCTACTTGTGCATCCATAATATATTCAATTCCTATTTCTAGGTCATATGTGGTAAATTTTATTTCATTTTCATTTGTTTGAATTAAAATACCTTCTAATATAGGCATAGTTGTTTTTGTTGCTACAGCTCTAATTACGGAATTAAGGGCTTTAAGGATTTTATCCTTTTCACAAATAAATTTCATTTTCTATTCTCCTTTTTAAAATAAATATTTTTAGTAGTAATAGTATTAGGATATGTGAATTAAGTGAATAACTATTTGAAGTAATTAATACCGTAAGAAAATTAATATGTATAATTTTGTTAAAAACTAAAAAATATATCCACATATTTAAATTTTAAAAAGTGTATTATTAGTTTTCAATAATGTATTTACAATAAATTCACATATAATTGTTAATAACTAAACAACATGTTCCGTAAGAAGAACTTTAAAAAATTTTTCAAACGGAAGTTTTTACAAACATAGTTTTTTATTTTTTCTATAATTTGTTTTACATCAATTAGTTTGAGTTTAGTATTAAGTTTTTAACACTATCCACAATTAATTTTGTGTTTCCATTTTCTTTTATTTCCGATTCTATTTTTTTACAAGCATGCATAACTGTAGAATGATCTCTTTTTCCAAAAAAATCCCCTATTTTTGTAAATTGTAATTGAGCAATATCTCTACAAAGATACATGGCAATTTGTCTAGGGTAAGCTAAGTCATTAGATCTTTTTGAACTTTTTAAATCTTTAGGATTTATATTAAAATATTTTGCAACTACTTCTTGTATATAATCTGGTGAAATTACTTTTTCTTTTTGAGAAACAATATCATTAATAGCTTTTTCTGCCATTTCCATTGTTAAAGGGCTATGAGTTAAAGAAGATTTTGCAATCATTTTATTTAATACACCTTCTAATTCACGAATATTAGTATTTATCTTTGTTGCAATATTAGATAGTATCATATCGTCAATTATAATATGATCAAATTGAGCTTTTTTTCTTAGTATTGCTAAACGAGTTTCATAATCTGGATTTGATATATCCGCAATCAAGCCCCAATCAAAGCGTGATTTTAGGCGATCTTCTAAAAGTTTTATTTCCTTAGGGGGACGGTCACTTGATAGAATAATTTGCTTTCCACTTTCATGTAAAGTATTAAAAGTATGAAAAAATTCCTCTTGTATACGCTCTTTACCAGCAATAAATTGAATATCATCTATTAATAAAACATCAACATTACGATATCTATTACGGAACTCTTCATTTTTGTTATCTTTTATAGCATTAATTAATTGATTTGTAAATTTTTCGGATGTTACATATAATACTTTAGAAGAGTTATTATGATTTAATATTTCATTTCCTATAGCATGCATTAAATGAGTTTTTCCAAGTCCTACACCACCATATAAAAATAATGGGTTATATGATGTTGCTGGTGCTTCTGCAACGGCTAATGCAGCAGCATGTGCAAAGCGATTGCTATTTCCAACAACAAAAGAATCAAAAGTATATTTTGGGTTTAAAGAGGAACTAGAATATCCAGATATAGAATTATTTGAGATATTTTGGTTTTCATTTAATCTTTCATTACTATTTTTTAAACGTACTTCTATTTCACAATCTGAATTAGTAATATATTTAAATGTATTTAAAATTAAATCATAATATCTATTCATAATCGCTTCTTTTTGTAAATCAGATGTAACACCTAAATTATATATATTTCCTTCTTTACCTAAAATTTCTAAATTTTTAATCCATGTATCATAAGAAACACGAGTCATTTCATCTTTTAACAATTCTTTTGCTTGTTTTAAAAGTTCTGCCAAATCATTTTGCATTGTTAATTCATTCCTTCCACAGAGTTTTTTATTAATAAAAAGATAATTACAAAAAATAAGCAATAAACTTATACACAAATTTATCCACAAAATGTTGATAGATTTTATACAACAATTGAATTTAAAAAATATATAGTATAAATATAGAAAATGTATAATTTTAATTGCTAGATAATAATATCAAAAAAAGAAGAAAATAGTCAATAGAAATGTGGAAAAAAATAAAAAAAATGTGGATAAATTTATAAAAAATTAAAGATGCGTAGCAATAATATAAGAAACAAGTAAGAAAACTTATACAAAATTCAAAAACAGGTTGACAAAACAAAGAAATATATAGTATAATAACAATACTTATTTGAAGGTAAGATAATAATATAGATTGCTTACGGATTAAATAATTAGGAGGTGCAAAATGAAAAGAACTTTTCAACCAAAAAAAAGACAAGAGCAAAAAGAACATGGATTTATGAAAAGGATGAAAACAAGAGCTGGTAGAAATATATTAAAAGCTAGACGTGCTAAAGGTAGAAAAAAATTAAGTGCTTAGAAGATACAAGCCACAATAGGTGTGGCTTGTTTTACAATAGTAGTGAAAAGAGAGTAAAATGAAAAAAACAATAACATTAAAGAAAAATTACGAGTTTAAAAAAGTATTAACAAAAGGAAAATATTTTTCTGGAAGGTATTTAGATATATATGTTTTAAAAAATCATTCTTGTAATAATTATATAGGAATTGCTATAGGAGTAAAGGTAGCAAAAGCAGTCAAGAGAAATAGAATAAAAAGACTAATTAGAGAAAATTATAGATTAATAGAAGAAAGATTAAAAACAGGTTATACAATTATTTTACTATGGAAAAGAAAAATAGATATTAAAAATGCCACTTATGAAAATATAAATAAAGATATAATACAAGTTTTTAAAAAGATAGGGATTTTAGAATGAGAAAGATAATTACTTGTTTTATTAGTTTTTATAAAAAAACAATATCACCAATATTTCATTATTTAGGAATAGATTGTAAGTATTATCCGACTTGTTCAGAATACACAAAGCAAGCTATTATAAAATATGGTGTTATAAAGGGAATGTTATTAGGGATAAAAAGAATTTTAAAATGTAATCCTTTTTCAAAAGGAGGTTATGATCCTTTGAAATAAGGTAAAAGGAGAAAAATATGATATCATTTTTTGCAAATATATTTGGATATATATTAAATTTTTTATATCAATTTATTAATAATTATGGTGTAGCAATTATTTTATTTTCAATTGTTTTAAAAATAATCATGCTACCAATATCGATCAAACAACAAAAAACTATGAAAAAGTCAGCAAAATTGCAATTAAAGATAAGAGAAATACAAGACAAATATAAAAATAATCCAGAAAAATTAAATCAAGAAACAATAGCTTTATATAAAAAAGAGGGAATGAGTCCTTTTAGTGGATGTTTAAGTGCAATTATACAATTAGTTTTATTATTTTCAGTATTTTATTTAGTGAGAAGTCCACTTACATATATGAAAAAGGTGGAACCTAATATTATTGAACAATATACAAATGAAATTAAACAAGAAGAACAATATAAAAATAATCCGTATCCAGAGATTGCAATAATAAAAGAAAAGGGACAAATAGATGAAAATGTTAATATTAATATGGAATTTTTAGGATTGGATTTAAGTAGTGTTCCAACACAAAATCTTTCTGATATACGTGTATATATTATTCCAATTTTATATGTAATAACTTCATTTATTTCAATGAGAATGACTACATCAATGCAAAAGTCTAAGAAAGAAAAGCAAGATCAAGAACCAGATCCTATGGAACAAGCAAATAAATCTATGAGTTATTTGATGCCAATAATGAGTGTTTCTATTGCAATTATTGCCCCATTAGGACTTGCCTTATATTGGTTAGTTAGTAATGTTTTAATGATAGGAGAACGTTTTATTTTAAACAAATTTCTAAAAGATGATGAGGAGGAAGCATAATGTTAGAAGGAAAAATATTTGAAGGAAAAACGACAAATGAAGCTATAGAAAAAGGATTAAAGGAATTAGGAATATCAAAAGAAGAAGCAGAAATTAAAATAATAGAAAATGAAGATAAAAGAAGTTTTTTTAATATATTAACTCCTAGAATAGTAAAAGTAGAAATTGTTAATAAAAAGAAAGAAATAGAAGAAAGAAAATTAAGAAATAAAGAGAAAAGCGAACATATAGATTTTGATAAAGCTATTAAGAATGTAAAAGATTTTTTAGATATATGGATAAAAACGATACCAAGTAGTAAAAATATAAAATTTGAAGTAAAAGTAGAAAATGGATATGTAAAAATTGATATAAATGGAGAAGACTTAAATTATTTAATTGGACATAGAGGAGAAGTATTAAATCAATTACAAATTATTCTTTCAGCTATAGCAAGTAAGGAATTGGAATATAAAGCAAGAGTTATTTTAAATATTTGTGGATATAAAGAAAAAAGGGAGAAATCTTTAGAAGAATTAGCTGACAAACTAGAAAAAACTGTAATTAGAACAAAGAAATCTATTACATTAGAACCTATGATGGCATATGAACGAAAAATTATTCACACAAAATTACAAAATAGTAATAAAGTTACGACAACAAGTATTGGAGAAGAACCATATAGAAAAATTGTAATTTCTTTAAAATAAATAATATAAAAAATCGGAGGCCAAAGTTCGGATTTTATTAAATAAGAGAAATCTTAATTAATCTTATCTGTATTTGGCTTTTTCTATAGTAATAGGAGGAAAAAATATGAATACAATTGTAGCGATTTCAACTGCTCCAGGAATAGGAGGAATTGGAATTATTCGTATGAGTGGTGAAAAATCTTTTGAAATAATTAAAAAGATTTTTAAATCAAAGAAGAGTATAAATTATGAAAATATAGAAGGAAATACTATTAAATATGGATATATTATAGAAAAAGACAAAGTAATAGATGAAGTTTTAGTATCATTTTTTAAGGCACCAAATAGTTATACAACAGAAAATGTTTGTGAAATTAATTCACATGGAGGTAAATATGTTGTTAAAAAAATTTTAGAATTGTGTTTAGAACATGGAGCGGAACTAGCAATGCCAGGGGAGTTTACCAAAAGAGCATTTTTAAATGGGAGAATTGATTTGTCACAAGCAGAAGCTGTTATTGATATTATTAATGCAAAGACGGAAAAAGAAGCTAAAAGTTCAATAAATCAATTAGAGGGGAGTTTATCGAAAGATATTGCACATATAAGAGAACAATTGATGTCTATTATGGTGGAAATAGAAGTTTCAATAGATTATCCAGAATATGATATAGAAGAAGCAGATAATAAGAAAATACAAAATATATTAATAGAATTAAGAAAAAATCTTCAACAATTAGAAGATAGTTTTGAACAAGGAAAAATAATAAAAGAAGGTATAAGTGTAACTTTATTAGGTAGACCCAATGTTGGAAAATCATCTTTATTAAATGCTATTTTAAAACAGGAACGTGCTATTGTTACAGAAATAGAAGGAACAACAAGAGATGTTATAGAAGAGACAATTCAAGTTAAAGGTATACCAATTAATATAATTGATACAGCTGGTATAAGAGACTCAAATAATAAAATAGAAAAAATTGGTATTGAAAAATCTAGGAAAAGTGCAAACGAATCAGATTTAATTATTGCAATATTTGATAGTAGTAATAATATAACTAAAGAAGATAAAGAGATTATTGATATATCTAAAGATAGAAATTCTATTATAATATTAAATAAAGTAGATAAAGTTCAAAATAAAGAAACATTAGAATATATAAAAGATAATTTAAATCAAAAGACAATAATAGAAATATCAGCAAAACAAAGAATTGGAATTGAAAAAATTTATGATGAAATTGAACGTCTATTTGAAATTGATAAAATTAATTTAGATTATAATATATTAGTTACTAATATTCGTCATAAAAATTTAATTCATGGTGCAAAACAAAATATTAATCAAGCAATAAAATCAATAAAAGAAGATATGCCTATAGATATATTTGGTATTTATATTAAAGAAGCATTAGAAGATTTAGGTGAAATAACAGGAGAAACAGTTTCAGAAGAAATAATAAAAGAGATATTTTCTAAATTTTGCTTAGGAAAATAACGCATGAAAATCAAAAATAAGGCAATTTTAACAAACAAGAATATAAAATTACATATAAAAATAAAATAGGCTTATAAAGCTATTTAAACGTTTTTTTATGCAAAAAGCAAAAAACAAAACAAAAGTTCTTGTTTCACGAAAAACAATTAAGAAAGGAAAGATAAAATGGGGTATTATGCAGGAGAGTATGATATAGCAGTAATTGGAGCTGGGCATGCTGGTTGTGAAGCAGCACTTGCATCTGCAAGGCTTGGAAAAAGAACATTGCTTTTTTCAATTAGTTTAGACGCAGTAGCGAATATGCCGTGTAATCCTAATATAGGAGGAACTTCTAAAGGACATTTAGTTAGAGAAATAGATGCACTAGGTGGAGAAATGGGAAAAAATATAGATAAAACTTTTATTCAAAATAGAATGTTAAATAAATCAAAAGGACCAGCAGTATATTCATTAAGAGCACAAGCTGATAGAAAAATGTATCATCAAGAAATGAAATATACATTAGAAAAACAAGAGAATTTATATATAAAACAGGCAGAGATTACAAATATACAAATAGAAAATAAAAAAGTAAAAAGTATTGAGACTAATATAGGTGCTATATATAATGTAAAAGCAATAATTTTAGCAACAGGAACTTATTTAAAAGGAAAAATATATATAGGAGACATATCATATGAAAGTGGACCAGATGGAGTATTTCCATCAAATAAACTTTCAGAATGTCTAAAAGATAATGGGATAGAATTATTAAGATTTAAAACAGGTACACCAGCAAGAGTAAATAAGAAATCAATTGACTTCTCAAAAATGGAAATACAAAATGGAGATAAAGAAATTGAAATGTTTTCTTTTGAAAATGAAATAAAAGAAATTGAACAAGTACCATGTTATTTAACTTATACAAATGAAGAAACACATAAAATTATTAAAGAAAACTTACATCGTTCACCATTATATGCAGGAAAAATAGAAGGCACAGGTCCAAGGTATTGTCCATCTATAGAAGATAAAGTAGTAAGATTTTCAGATAAACAAAGACATCAGATTTTTATTGAGCCAATGGGGATAAATACAGAAGAAATGTATGTTCAAGGAATGAGTTCTTCTTTACCAGAAGATGTACAAATTAAGATGTATAGAACAATACCAGGATTAGAAAATGTTGAATTTACAAGACCAGCATATGCAATAGAATATGATTGTATAGAACCATCACAATTGAAATTATCATTAGAATGTAAAAAGATAGAAGGTATGTTTTTTGCTGGTCAAATTAATGGAACATCAGGTTATGAAGAAGCTGCTGCACAAGGGATTATAGCTGGAATTAATGCTTCAAGAAAGTTAGACCAAGAAGAACCAATTATATTAGATAGGTCACAAGCTTATATAGGAGTACTAATAGATGATATTGTAACTAAAAGTACAAATGAGCCATATAGAATGATGACATCAAGAGCAGAATACAGATTATTGTTAAGACAAGACAACGCAGATTTGAGATTAACAGATATAGGATATAATGTAGGATTAATAACTAAAGATAGATATGAAAAATTTTGTAAAAAAAGAGATAATATTAATAAGGAAATACAAAGAGTAAAAAATAAAACAATAAAACCTACAAAAGAAGTAAATGAATTACTACAAAAATATAAATCTTCTACTATTGAAGTAGGGGTAAAACTAGCTGATTTAGTAAAAAGGACGGAACTAACTTATGATAAATTATATCTAATTGATATTGAAAGACCAGAACTTTCAAAACAAGAAAAAGAAGAAATAGAAATACAAATAAAATATGAAGGATATATTAAATTACAAATTGGGCAAGTAGAGAAATTCAAAAAATTAGAATCAAAAACATTATTAGAAAATATAGATTATTCTAAATTAAAAGGACTTAGTTTAGAAGCAAGGCAGAAATTAAATAAATTTAAGCCTATATCTATAGGACAAGCCTCAAGAATATCTGGAGTATCTCCAGCAGATATATCTGTATTATTAATATATCTAGAACAAATTAAGAAAAAATAGGAGGGAATATGGAGAAAAATGAAATAATAAAAGAATTTGAAAACAAACTAAAATATTTAAAACTTAGCTTAGAACAAAATCAAATAGAGATGTTTTTAGATTATATGAATGAAATTATAAAATGGAATGAAAAAATAAATTTAACAGCAATTATAGAGCCAAAGGAAATAATTCAAAAGCATTTTATAGATTCTTTAACTGTATTACCAAATATAAAAAAAGGAAGTAAAATAATAGATGTAGGAACAGGAGCAGGCTTACCAGGGATACCACTAAAAATAGCACAACCAGACTTTAAAATTACATTATTAGATTCATTAAATAAAAGATTAAATTTTTTAAATGAGATAATAAAAAAATTGAACTTAGATAATATAGAAACAATTCATAGTAGAGCAGAGGAATTAGGAATAAATAAACAATATAGAGAAACATATGATGTAGCCATTTCAAGGGCAGTAGCACCTATGAATATTTTAGCAGAATATTTAATACCATTTATTAAAATAGGAGGAATATGCATATGTATGAAAGGAAATAACGCAAATGGTGAAATACAAGATAGTAAAAAAGCAATTGAAGTATTAGGTGGGAAAATAGAAAAAATTATAGAATTAAAACTACCAGAAACTGATATAAATAGAAATATTATTATTATCAAAAAAGTAAAAAATACTCCAAATACTTATCCTAGAAAACCTGGATTACCAAGTAAACAACCAATTATATAAAATAAAAAATATTTTAAAAATTCATTGACATATTAATTATATTTATATATGATTAATATGTCGATATTTTTTAGATGGAGGGATTACTTTGGGAAAAATAATTGCAGTAGCAAATCAAAAAGGTGGAGTAGGAAAAACTACAACTTCAATTACTTTAAGTACGATACTTGCTAAAAACAATAAAAAAGTTATATTAATTGATGCTGATCCACAAGGAAATGCAACAAGTGGTTTAGGAGTGCAAAAGGAAATAGAAAAATCAGTATATGAATTATTAATAGAAGATATACCAATACAAGAAACATTAAAAGATTCATCGATTAAAAATTTAAAAGTATGTC
>CANAQC010000033.1 GCA_947363765.1 uncultured Clostridium sp.
AATTTAGATATGAAAAAACAACCTACAAACTTGATAGTTCGTAAGTTGCTATAAATTGGAGGCGTTGGGCGGATTCGAACCGCCGAATCAGAGTTTTGCAGACTCGTGCCTTACCACTTGGCTACAACGCCATATAAAAAATTATATGATACAATATAAATAAATATGATAAAAAATTATGAATTTATGGAGCGAAAGACGGGGCTCGAACCCGCTACCTTCGCCTTGGCAAGGCGACGCTCTACCAGATGAGCTACTTTCGCATTAAAATAAGCAAACATTATAATAACAAAAAAAGAAAATAAAGTCAAGGTAAACTATAAAAAAAGATTCATTTTTAGTTGTAATTAGAATATATCTAGTTTAAGTAATAGTATATAAATATTAACAAGTTTTGTTATTAATTTATTTATATGTTTTTAAAATTTAAATATGATAAAAATATAAATATAAATGGTTAAATCTTACGCTTTTGTAAAAAAATCAATATATTTTACATAACTAGTTGAAAATATTACAAAAATGATATATAATTGTAACATATTGGCTCTAAAGAAGCCAATCTTTTAAAAATAAGCTTCCGTAAAGCAATTTTTTAGCAGTAAATATAGAGTAAAAAAATTGGAAAAACCTGCTATTGACTTGCTAATAGTAGAGAAGTAAAATATAGATAGTATAATTGTATTTACTAAGAAAGGAAAGAAAATATATGAAACTTAAAAGGATAATAGGAATGTTAGTACTAATGATAATAACAATACTAACAGTTGGTATTACAAATGTACAAGCAGCAAATAATAGTTACATATTAGGAATAACAAATGTAAGAGAAGCACAAAATGGAAAAAGAGGAGGGGCATATGAAATCCATGCAAATGGACTTGTAAAAAAAGTATGGAAAATGGTGTCATATCCAACATTACAAAGCCCAACCATAGATTATAGTAATGCTTTTTATTGTTTACGTGCAGAACATGGTTTTATGACAGATGGTACAAATGTATCTGCTGTTAGAAAAACATATAATACACGATTTGATATGAAAACGCAAAAATCAAATGTAATGGAAAAATTAAATAGTATTAATGTATTTAAAACAGATCCAACATCTTATAATAAAATAATGTGGATTGCAGACAACATGTATTTACCAAAAGCAAGTGGTGCATTAGCATATAAAGAGGACTTATTAAGAAAAGCAGGTATTGTAACGAATGCAATTCCATTAGAACACGTAAGAATTACAGATGATGATATTGAAGTAGTACAACAATTAGCAATTTGGTATTTTACAAACTATGACATACCAGTAATTGTGGAAATTGATGGAGTAGAAAGAGCAATATATAATTATAGAAATGAACAATTACCAACACTATACTTTAACAATTGGTCAGGAACAGACGGAAATTACCAAAATTTTGAAGACTTATATAATAATCAAACAACAGGGACAAGAGAAGGACTATATCGTCAACAAGAATGTAACATGTTATATAAATATTTCTTAGATAATGCAAAGACAAAAGGAAATTATGTTTCACCAGATGTAAAAGCGCCAATAACATTAGATAAATCAAGAGCAGAAATTATTGAAAGAGATGAAGACTATTTAGCAGGACCATTTAAAATAAATCAAAATTCAACAATTGCATATACTGTTAATAAATTAGGATTTACAGACCAAAATGGTCAAGCACTTACATATACATTATTAAATGAAAACAAAGTACAAATAGGAAGTATACAATATGGTAAAGATTTTTATATTTCTATACCATTAACCACAAAAGCAACATCAATTAAATTCAATATGGGGATTACATATTCTTCTACAACAGTTAATTATTATACAACAGAAGGTTCTAGTTATTTACAAGAACAACCAGCAATGTTAGTAGAAAGAAAACCAATTAATTACACAGATAGTATTACATTAGATATACCAGCACCAAAAGCATTTGACTTATCTTTAAGAAAATTTATTAGTAGTATAAATGGTATAAAACCACAAGTAAGTAGAGAGCCAATAGTAAATTTAGAAAATTTACAAAATAAAACTGCAAATACTGCTACATATAATCACACAAAAACACCAATAGAAGTTAAAAAAGGGGATATTATAACATATACAATTAGAGTATATAATGAAGGTGCAAAAGATGGGTATGTTAGTCAAATAACAGATCATTTACCACCAGAACTTGAATTTTTACCAGATGATGAACAAAATATAGCAAATGGATGGGTTTATGACGAAAATGATACAAGTTTAAGAACAATTAGAACTAATCATTTATCAAAAGCAAATGATACAGAAAATCTAATAAAAGCATTTAATGGTACAAAATTAGAATATAAAGATATTACAATAAAATGTAGAGTAAAATCAACAGCAGAATTTGCAAAAAGAATTGTAAATATTGCACAAATTACTGGATTTACAGATAAAAATGGAAATACAGTAACAGACCGTGATTCACAAGCAAGTAATGTAAACTTACCTACAGATGAACAATTGCCACATTATGAAGAAGTTAAAATAAACCGTGGTGATAAATATATTCCTGGACAACAAGATGATGATGACTTTGATAACATCATTATAAAAGAAGAATATTTTGACTTAGCACTAAGAAAATTTATTACTAAAGTAAATAATGAAACAATTACAAATAGAGTTCCACAATTAAAACTTAGTCAAACTGGAAATATAATATCATATAACCATACAAAAGAGCCAATAGGAGTTAAAAATGGAGATATTATAACATATACACTTAGAATTTATAATGAAGGTATGATAGATGGGTATGCAAAAGAAATAACAGATAATTTACCAGAAGGATTACTATACCTACCAGAAAATGAAACAAATAAATTATATCGTTGGGAAATGATAGATAAAAATGGAAATAAAACACAAGATATAACAAAAGCTGTAAAAGTGACAACAGATTATTTATCAAAAGAGCAAGAAAAAGTAGCAGGAGAAAATTTAATAAAGGCATTTAATAAAACTGCTCCTATTACAAATACAAATCCAGATTATAGAGATATAAAAATAGCATTCAAAGTAACAGAACCAAATACATCTGATAAAATATTAATAAATATTGCAGAGATATCAGACGATTCAGATAAAAATGGAGATCCAATTGAAGACATTGATTCAATACCAGGCAATGGAAAAGAAGGAGAAGACGACATTGATATTGAAAAAGTAAAACTAGTGTACTTTGATTTAGCATTAAGAAAATTTATTACAAAAGTAGATAATTTAAATATTAATAACCGTTATCCAGCCTTAAGTATAGGTGAAGATGGAAACATTAAATATACACATACAAAAGAACCAGTATTAGTAGCAAATGGAAATATTGTAACATATACGCTTAGAATTTATAATGAAGGAAAAATGGATGGATATGCAAAAGAAATAACAGATGATTTACCACAAGGATTACAATACTTGCCAGACAACGAATTAAATAAACAATATCGTTGGGAAATGATAGATAAAGATGGAAATAAGACACAAGATGTAACAAAAGCTGTAAAAGTAACAACAGACTATTTATCAAAACAGCAAGAAAAGCAAGTAGGAGAAAACTTAATAAAAGCATTTAATCAAAAACAAGGTATTACACAAAACAATCCAGATTATAAAGATGTAAAAATAGCATTTAAAGTAACAGAACCGAATACATCAGATAGAATTTTAATAAATACTGCAGAAATATCAGATGATTCAGATAAAAATGATAAACCAGTAGAAGATATCGACTCAGTACCAGGCAATGGAAAAGAAGGAGAAGACGATATTGATATTGAAAAAGTAAAAGTAAAATACTTTGACTTAGCACTTAAAAAATGGGTAACACAAGCTATTGTTATTGAAAATGGAAAACAAACAATTACGAATACAAATCATACAGGAGATGAAAATCCAGAACCAGTAGTAAAAGTAGACCTAAAAGCAAAAGACTTAAATAAAGTAACAGTAAAATTTAAATATAGTATTAAAGTAACCAATGAAGGACAAATAGAAGGATATGTTAAAGAACTAAAAGATTATATTCCAGAAGGATTAAAATTCATTGCACAAGATAACCCTAAATGGAAACAAATAAGTGATAAAATTGTTACAACAGACCAATTAAAAGATCATTTATTAAAACCAGGAGAAAGTGCAAGTGTTGATATTATACTAACTTGGGAAAATAGTGAAAAAAATTTAGGATTAAAAGTAAATTGGGCAGAAATTAGTAAAGATTACAATGAATATGAAGATACACCAGATATTGATTCTACACCAGATAACTTTAAACAAGGAGAAGATGATATAGATAATGCACCAGTAATATTATCTGTTAAAACAGGAGAAGCAAAAATTTATTTTGGATTATCAATAATTGTTTTAACAACACTAGCAGGAGGAGTATACTTAATTAAAAAATATGTATTATAAGAAAAGTAGATTCACCATATGTCATGCACTTGGTGTAAACAGTAAAAAACATAACTGTATTATATAAGAAGGAGTTAATATAAACTCCTTCTTAAACTTTATATAAAAAATATAATAATAAAGTAGAAAAATAAATAGGTTTAATTACAAAAAAACTATATTACTAAATTTTTGCAAGTCATGTCTGAATTGTAACTAAAATTCTTTAAATAATTAAAATTATTATTTACAATAAAAAATGCTTATGATATAATTTTTTAAAAGTAGAGGTGTAAAAACAAATGAATCAAATTTTGCAAGTAGAAAAAGAGAAAAACAAAGGAGCAATTGAGATTGGTAAAATTGCCATATTTTTTGCAATTGCTTGTATTATTTTTGGTATAATTTTAGTAGGACAAGGTGTATATGCAATAATAGCAAAAGAAGAAGAACAAGTACAACAACCAAACATTAATCAAGAAGTTCCAAAAATTACAATTAATCAAATAGAAGAAAACTTAAATATATATATAGAACACACTAAACCAATTTTAAAACTTCAATATCATTGGAATGACGAACAAGAACAAACAATTGAAATAAATGCACAAACAACAGTATCAAAAGATATATCTATGCCAATAGGTGAAAATACTTTATATTTAACAGTAGTAGATAGTACTGGTAAAGAAACAAAATATGAAAAACAATATATATTAGAACAAAGTAAAAAACCAGTTGTTGAATTACTATTAACAAAAGAAAATAAAATACGTATAAAAGTAGAAGACACAATAGGATTAAGATATATTCGATATACTTGGAATAATGGAAATTATGTAACAATAGAAGCAAATATAGAAAACCTAAATCTAATTGATGAACTAGTAGAAATTCCTTTAGGACAAAACACTTTAAGAGTAGAAGCAGTTAACACTCAAAACATTATAACAACAAAAGAATTAGAAGTAAAAGGAGTAAGAATACCAACAGTTACATTAAGACAAGAAGGACGTGCACTAGTAATAAGAGCAGAAGATCAAGATGCTATGAAATCTGTAAGATATACATTAAATGGACAATCATATAAAATAGATTTTGGTGAAGTAAAAGTAATTGAATATAAACAAGAATTACAACAAGGTGAAAACAGAATTGAACTAATAGCAGAAAACAAAGATGGTGGAATTAGAGAAGTTAAAGGAATATGTAATGTAGAATAAACAGTATAAGAGAAGGTAGAAATGCCTTCTCTATTATACATAATATAAAAGGAATGAAAAACAATGGGAAATGAAATAGAAATAATAAAAATAATTGCATACTTTATTATTTATTCTTTTTTAGGATGGGTAATGGAATCTGTATTAAAAACATATTTGCAAAAAAAGCCAGTAAATAGTGGATTTTTATATGGACCACTTTGTCCAATATATGGATTTGGTGCAATGATTATGCTTTTGTTTTTACAAGGATTTAAAGAAAAACCAATACTATTATTTATAATTTCTGTTATTATATTATCTATTTGGGAATATATAGTAGGATGGTTATTAGAAAAAATATTTCATACAAAATATTGGGATTATACACAAAACAAATTTAATATAAAAGGAAGAATTTGTTTAATGAATTCTCTATTTTGGGGAGTTTTAGGAGTAATATTCATTAGATATATGCATCCGTTTTTTATAAATATTATTAATGAAATTCCAAACAAATTATTAGTATTTGTAACAATTTTATTTAGTATTAGTGCAATAATAGATTCAATAATAACTATAATTAGAGTATGCAATTTAAAAGATAAATTAGAACACTTAAAAGAAATAACAAATACAATAAAAGAAAAATTAGAAGAATTAAACACAAAATCAATTACAAAAGTAAACAAAGAAAACTTACAAAAAGTAATTGAAGAATTAAAACATAAACAAACAAAATTAAAAAGAAGATTATTAAAACAAACAAATAGATTAAAAAAAGCATTTCCTACAATAAAATCTGATGCAATTGAGAAACTAAATGAATTTCTAAAAGACAAAAAGGAAAATATGAAAAAAGGAAAAAATTAGAGGAGAAACTATGGTACAAGAAATTTATATTATAGATGATAATACAGATTTGATAAAAATGTTAAAAGAACTATTCCAAAAAGAAAAGCAATATAAATTTAAAAGTGTAAAAACACAAGATATAGATATTGCACTAAAAAATATACCTTCTTTAATAATGATTAATGAAGATGGAATACGGAAAAGATATACAAGAACTATGTAGTCAAATTAGACAAGATGAAGACAATAACATTACTCCAATTATAGTAATGGGAGAATGTAAAGAAAAACAACACCGTGTTTCAATATTAAAGCACAATGTAGAATATTATATTGTAAAACCAATTGATAAAGATTATTTATACTATACTGTTCAAAACTTAGTAAGATTAATGTATATGAATAGGAGAGTAAGTCCATTAACTGGTCTTCCAGGAAATGTACAAATCCAAACAGAAATTAAAAAAAGAATATTAAAAAAAGAAAAATTTGCTATATTTTATTTAGACTTAGATAATTTCAAATCATATAATGACTTATATGGATTTACAAAAGGTGATGAAATCATAAAATTCACAGCAAAAACTATCATGAAAAATATACATAAATTAGATATAGATAATAGTTTTGTAGGGCATATTGGTGGAGATGATTTTGTAATTATTGTATCAGGAATTAACTATGAAAAATTATGCCAAGATATAATATGTGAATTTGATCAAAATGTAGGAGAATATTTTACAAAAGAAGATTATAAAAGGGGATATTTAGAAGTAGCAAATAGACGAGGAATTATAGAACAATTTCCACTAACTTCTATTTCAATAGGAGTAGTTGAAGTAGATGAATACAGATTTAAAAATATTTTAGAAATAGGAGAAGTAGCAGCACAAGTAAAACATTTAGCAAAAACAGTTATGGGAAGTTCTTATATAATAGACAAAAGAAAAAATATATAGAAAAATAAAATATTGTAAGGTAATAGAAAAATATAATCATTCATAATAAATATAAAAAGAGAATAAAATTAAAAGAAAACAAAAAGAAGGGTGAAAAAAATGATTCTATTACCAAAAAAAAGAATTTTATTAATAATTACTGTAGTTTTTATTTCTGTATTTAGTTACTTATTAGGTAATTATGAAAAACAAAATACTATTCAAACTGTCAGTTTACCAGTAACAAACAAAATAGTTGTAATTGATGCACGGTCATGGAGGTGAAGATCGGAGGAGCATCTTCTAAAAATGGCATAACAGAGGCACAAATCAATTTAAAAATAGCATTAAAACTACAAAATCTATTAGAACAAAGTGGATGTACAGTTATATTAACAAGATCAGATGAAAATGCAATTTATGATATAGACAAACAAACATTAAGGCAAAAGAAAGTATCAGATATTAAAAATCGTGTAAAAATTGGAAATCAAAGTAGTGCAGATGTTTTTATTAGCATACATCTAAACAAAATACCACAGTCACAATATTATGGTTGGCAAACATTTTATAAACAAGGTAATGAACAAAGTCAAAAACTAGCTACTTGTATTCAAAACAATTTAAATACTTCAATACAAAAAGAAAATAAAAGAGAACCATTAAAATTAGACAATATTTATATTATGAAAAATGTAGAAATACCAACAAGCATTGTAGAATGTGGATTTTTATCTAACCAAGAAGAAGAAAAACAGTTATTACAAGATGAATATCAAAATAGATTAGCATGGGGAATTTATATAGGAATTATAGAATATTTTTATGAATAAATAAAAAACAATAATAAAAGAGGAAACAAGAAAGGAAAAATATGAAACAAATATTAGAAGGATTAAATGACAAACAATATGAAGCAGTAATAAACTATGAAGGACCAAGCTTAGTAATAGCAGGAGCAGGAAGTGGAAAAACAAAAGTATTAACACATAAAATAGCATATCTTATACAAGATTTAGGTATAAAGCCATGGAACATATTGGCAATTACATTTACCAATAAAGCAGCAAATGAAATGAAGCAAAGGGTAGAAAACTTAGTAGGAGAACTATCACATGATATGTGGATTGGTACATTTCACTCAATCTGTGTTAGAATCTTAAGAAGATATATTGACCGTATTGGATTTGATTCATCTTTTATTATTTTTGATACAAGTGACCAAAGAACCATGATAAAAAATTGCTTAAAAGACTTACAAATAGATGATAAAATGTTTACAGAACGTATAGTTCAATTTGAAATTAGTAATGCTAAAAACGAGATGTTAGAGCCAGATTCATATCTTGCAAGAGCAAATGGGGATTTTAGAAAAGAAAAAATAGCAAATATATATTCAATGTATCAAAAAAGATTAAAAGAAAATAATGCAATAGATTTTGACGATATTATAAATTTTACTATAAAAATACTAACTGAAAATCCAGATGTATTAGAATATTATACTGAAAAATTTAAATATATCTTAGTAGATGAGTATCAAGATACAAACAAAGCACAATTTATGCTAGTTTCCCTTTTAGCATCAAGATATGGAAACATAACAGTAGTAGGTGATAATGACCAAGGAATATATAGTTTTAGAGGTGCTGATATATCAAATATTTTAAACTTTGAACGTGATTTTCCAGGAACAAAAATAATAAAATTAGAACAGAATTATCGTTGTAGTAAAAACATATTAAATGTAGCAAATTCAGTTATTAAAAACAATGAAATAAAATATGATAAAAAATTATGGACACAAAATGAACAAGGCAATTTACCCAATGTGTATAAAGCAGAAGATGAATATGATGAAGCAAGATATATTGTAGAACAAATAAATCATTTAAAAAAAGAAGAATATTATAAATATTCTGATTTTGCAATACTATACCGTATGAATACACAATCTCGTGCTATAGAAGAAATATTAGTAAGAGAAGACATACCATACAAAATTATAGGCGGACTAAAATTCTATGAAAGAAAAGAAATAAAAGATATTATTGCATACTTAAGATTAATATATAATCCAAATGATAATTTAAGCCTAATTCGTATTATTAATGAACCAAAACGTGGAATTGGAAACACAAGTCTAGAAAAAGTTCAGATAATAGCACAAGATAACGATACATCAATGTATGAAGTAATTAAAAATGCAGATAAATATGGACTAAATCGTGTATTTGCAAATTCAAGGGAATTTATACAAACAATAGAAGAATTAAGACAAACTAAAAATGATATGCTAATTTCAGAATTAATTACACAAACTCTAAAAAAAACCGGATATATAAAAGCATTAGAGGTAGAAAATACAGTAGAAGCAGAAAATAGAATTGCAAACTTAGAAGAGTTTTTAACAGTTGCGATAGAATTCGAAGAACAAATTGCAGAAAATACACTTGCAGAATTTTTAGAAAGTATAACATTATCAAATGATGTTGATAATTTAGAAGAAATGAAAGATAGTGTAACATTAATGACACTACATAGTGCAAAAGGACTTGAATTTAATACAGTATTTTTAGTAGGAATGGAAGAAGGAATATTTCCAGGATATAAATCTATTGGAGAACCAAAAGAACTAGAAGAAGAAAGAAGACTTTGCTATGTAGGAATTACAAGAGCAAAAAATAACTTATATTTTACATATGCAAAACATAGAACAATATTTGGTTCAACTAGCTATAATAGTATGTCTAGATTTATAGAAGAAATTCCAGAGCAATATTTAGAAGGAATACAACAAATACAAAATAGTTCTAAAGAAGATGACGAATACCAAAGTCCATATACATGGGGATATAAAAATATGAATACATATAAAATAGACACAAACAAAAAACAAGAAGTAGAAAATGTAGTAAATAAGAATAAACCAAACACATATAATTTCCGTACGCCAGAAAGCTTCCTAAAATCTATTACGAATAAATCTAATGAAGAACAAGTAGATTTATCAAAATATAAAGCTGGAATACGTATATATCATAAAAAATTTGGAGAAGGAACAATAAATTACGTAGAAAAAGAAGGGGATGACTTAAAAGTAGATATTACATTTGATAAAGTAGGACATAAACGTTTAATGGCAAAATTTGCAAAATTAGAAATAATATAATAAGAAAAGTGAACAAAGTTCACTTTTTTTTGAATAGAAATGAAAAAATAGGTACAAAATAGTAAGAAATAAAAACAGAAAGGAATGATTTTCATATGGCAGACCTAAATCAAGTAGAACTTCAAAACTTAAGACACCTTATTGGCGCACATGAGACAGTTTATCAAAAACTAAATAATTATTCATCACAAGCAGTAGATCCACAAATAAAGCAGATATTTACTAAATCTGCACAAGATGCTTTAAATACAAAACAAAAACTAATGTCGTTTTTAAATAATTAAAGGAGGTTATTATGGACGAAAAAACAATGGTAAATGATATTTTAGATAATGTTAAATCAGATTTAACAACATATCAAAATGCAATTTCAGAATGTGAAAATATGGGATTAAGACAAATTTTACAACAAATAAGAAACAATGACGAAAGTTTTCAATATGAACTATTTAAAATTGCTGAAACAAAAGGATATTATAAACCAGCAGCAAAGGCTACTGTAACAGAAATTGATACAGTAAAAAACGAATTACAAGCATAAAATATAACATAAAAAGGTTGTACATGTTACAACCTTTTTATATTATAAAAGCATTATGAAAATATAAAATAAAAAAACTAAAAAAAATATTAATTGCTCAAAGCCGTAGTATTTCGACGAAATATTACAATTTTATTACAAACATATGATATAGAGAGTATACAAGAGAAAAAAAGAGATAATATAACATAAATTACTTTAATTAAATAAAATAGACTCATAAAGTTATTGTGAAAAAAAAATACTTACGATAAAATAACACTATCAAAAGAAAGTTAGTAAAAATATAAATAAATACTAGCTTCCAACTTAAGAGAAGGAGTGTTATTAATAATATGAAGAAATTATTAATACATATAAAAATATGGACAAGACTTAGTTGTTTAGCTGTAATTGCAACAGTTTTAGTTATTGGAGGATTTGCATTTATATATAAACCAACATATAGTGTAACATTAAATGGAGAATTTATTGGTTATACAAAAAATAAGACTAATTTACAAAGTAAAATAAATGATTACATAGAAAATGGAAATGGCGATAATATTGCATTTGTTCAAGTAGATAATTTACCAGAATACAGTTTATGTTTACTTAAAAAAGATATTAATACAAATGATGAAGAAATATTTACAAAAGTTAGTCAATCAGGAACGCCATATTATGTATATTATGCTATACTTGATGGAGAAGAAGAAAAACTATATGTATCAAATTTTGAAGAAGCAGAAAAAGCAGTACAAGGATTAAAAGACAAAAATAGTAAAAATAAAGATGAAATATCAATTAAAGAAAAATTCTTTGCAGAAGCAAAAGACATAGTTTCATCAGAAGAAGCGATTTCGAAATTATATGAAAAAATAGATGAACCAGCAAAAACTACTACAACAAAATCATCATCAAGTGGACCATCTTCATCTATAAAATATGCATCAGGTTCTAATACATCAGGTAAAAAAATAGCTATAGGAATTAATCTTATAAGACCAATATCAGGTACAGTAACTTCTAGATTTGGAGGAAGATGGGGAACAACTCACAAAGGAATAGATATAGGTGCACCAAGAGGGACAAAAATAAGAGCAGCAGCTTCTGGTACAGTAATTTCATCAAATACAGGATATAATGGTGGATATGGAAATTATATAGTAATTTCACATGGAAATGGTATAGAAACAGCATATGGACATTGTAGTGCATTATATGTAAAAGCAGGACAAAAAGTATCACAAGGAGAAGTAATTGCAGCAGTAGGAAATACAGGACGTTCATATGGTAATCACTTACATCTTGAAATAAGAGTAAATGGAGTAGCACAAAATCCACAAAATTATTTATATTAAAAGAAATAACTAAGCTTTTTTGCTTAGTTATTTTTTTTAATATAAATTGTAGAGAATTCTTATAATATATAAAAAATTTTAAAAATGCTCGTTCAAGTAATATTCATACAAACTATAAGTAAATTTTATACAAAATGTTTTAAACACGTACTAATAGCATGATGTTTAAAAATAATATTTCCATATTCTAATAATTTGCTTTCAAATAAATGAGAAGTATTTACAAAATGTGCAAACTCTGTAATAGAAGATGCAAAAGACTTTAAATAATTAATATTCATAGTTAAATTTTCAAGTACTAAGTAATATTTACTATTATACTCATATAAACAAATACGATTTGCTAAATCTTCTATAGTTTCAAATTTATTAGTGCGAATAAATTTGCAATATTCGCAAAATTCATCAAAAGTCTCAAAACAATAAATTGCTTTTTTAGAATTAACTTGAGAACTCTTTCTTTTTATATTTAACTTTTTCTTTTTATATGTATTTTTTAGTTTTTCATTGTTATCTGAAAGCCTAGTAACAGTTAAAACAAAGTTACCATTTGTAGTAGCTAGAGCTTCTATCATAACTTTATAATCATCTGTAATAAAACCAACTTCTCTTTCTGCTTTTTCTAGCATATTGTAAAATAACTCTTGAGATTCAACGGAATTAGACATGAATTCATGAAAATCTATATCATTTTCCTTTAAATCCTCCATATTAAGAGTAATTCTAATTTTATCTTCATTCAATTTCTCAATTTTCATTTACTTTAATTACCTCCCAAGCTTCATCTATTTTTATTATACTACGAATATTACATATTGGAAAGGAACAATTTTTGGTAAAATTTCAAAAATAAAACTGCCAATAATATAGTATATGAAAAATAGGTCTTAAAGTGTACTAATAATATAGCATAAACAAATAAAAAAGAAAAGAAAAATTAAGTAAAAAATAAAAAAAATTACTACAAGATTACTTGAAAAAAATAGTATATGAATATATAATACTAAAAGATAAAAATAAAAAGGGAAAACGTAAGGAAAGATGTACTTTAAAAGGAGGAAATATGGCAACAAGAGAAAAAAATATATGGATTTTAATTGTATTTATTTTATCAGGACTAGTAATAGGAGGACTACTTGGAGAACTTGCATCTAGAGTAGATTTTTTATGGTGGTTATCATATGGACAAGAATTTGGATTATCAAATCCTTTAACATTAGATTTAAACATTGTAAAATTAACATTTGGTCTACAATTAAAAATAAATATTGCAAGTATAATAGGAATGGCAATATCAATATTCATATATAGAAAGGTGTAGCAAAAAAGTGGGGTTTTAGAAAGGAAGAAAATGAGCTTAAAAATTAAACAATTACCAGAATCAGAAAGACCCTATGAAAAACTGGAAATGTATGGAGCACAAACACTATCAGATTCAGAACTATTAGCAGTTATTATAAAGTGTGGAACAAAAGAAGAAACTTCAATTAGTCTTGCTCAAAAAATATTACAATTACAAGAAATAAAGCAAACGAAAGATTTAAGATTCTTACAAGAATTATCAATAGAAGAACTAAAAACTATAAAAGGAATTGGAAAAGTAAAAGCAATACAAATTATTGCTACTTGTGAACTAGCAAAAAGAATGTCAAAACCAGTAAATTCCCTAAAAATTATGATTAAAAATACAAAAGATGTAGCAAACTTATTAATGGATGAATTAAGACATGAAAAAAGAGAAAAAGCAAAATTATTAATCTTAAATTCAAAAAATGTATTATTAAAAAATGTAGACGTTTCACTTGGTGGTAGTAATTTTGCAACAATTGAGCCAAAAGATGTACTAAGAGAGCCTATAAAAATGAGTGCACCTAAAATCATTTTAGTACATAACCATCCAAGTGGTGACCCAACTCCTAGTCAAAGTGATTATAGAGTAACAGATCGTATATATGAATGTGCAGATGTTATGGGAATTACTTTAGTAGATCATGTAATAATAGGAGACAACGAGTGTGAAAGTATTTTTCAAAAAAGAGAAAAAAGAGGATAAAAACCCTTAAAAAAGAAAGGAAAGAAGAATATGAAACTTTTTGAAATAGGAAATAAAGACGTGGGAATTGATTTAGGAACAGCGAATATGCTAGTTACTTTAAAAGGAAAAGGAATTGTTTTAAAAGAACCATCTGTTGTAGCAATTGATTGTAAAACAGGAGGAATTGTAGCAACAGGAGAAGATGCAAAAGAAATGTTAGGAAGAACTCCAGAACAAATAAAAGCAGTAAGGCCTTTAAAAGATGGAGTAATTGCAGATTTTAGTGCGACACAGCTTATGTTAAAAAATATATTAGAAAAAGTATATAGAAAATATAATACTAAAAGACCAAGAGTAGTAGTAGGAGTACCATCAGGTATTACAGAAGTAGAAGAAAGAGCAGTTAAGGAATCTGTATTACAAGCAGGGGCAAAAGAAGTATATTTAATTGAAGAACCAATGGCAGCAGCAATTGGTGCAAGTTTAGATGTTTCAGAACCAAGTGGGAATATTATAGTGGATATTGGTGGAGGTACAACAGAAGTTGCAGTAGTATCTTTGGGAGGAATTGTTGTTAGTCATTCTTTAAGAGTAGCAGGAGATGAATTAGATCAAGATATCATTAATTATATAAAAAAGGAATTAAATTTAGCAGTAGGAGAAACAACTGCTGAAGAAATAAAAAAAGAAATTGGGTGTGCAATGCCACTTGTATCAGAAATGAACAAGGAAATTAGAGGAAGAGATTTAACAACAGGATTGCCAAGAAATATTATTATAAATTCTACTCAAATACAAAAGGCAATGGAAGAATCAATTAATGAAATAATAGAAGCAATTAAGAACACATTAGAAAAAACACCACCAGAACTTGCATCAGATATTATGGAAAAAGGAATTGTATTAGCTGGTGGAGGAGCTTTAATACAAAATCTAGACAAATTATTAAGTACAAAAACAGGAATGCCAGTATATATAGCAAGTGATCCACTAGACTGTGTTGTAAAAGGAACAGGAAAAACCTTAGAAGATTTAGATAAATTAAAAAGTGTTTTAATAAATTCAAGAAGAAACTAAAAAAGGAGGCAAAGATGTATCAAAAAAAGACTGGAATTGTAGGAATTATAATAACAATTATTATTCTTATTATATTAGTATTTATTTCAAATTTAGATTTAAATAAACTATCATATATAGAAAATGTAGTTTCTACAATTGTTATGCCAATACAAAATGGACTAACATATGTAAAGCATAAAATAACAGGAAATAATACATTTTTTGCAGATATTAATAAATTACAACAAGAAAATGAAACCTTAAAACAAAAAAATGCAGAATTAGAACAAGAACTAAGAGAATTTGAAATGGTAAAATCAGAAAACACAACATTAAGAGAGTACTTAAATTTATCAGAACAATATGGTAATTATGAAACAAAAGCAGCAGATATTATTAGTAAAGACTTTGGAAATTATAGTAATGTATTTGTTATTAACATAGGACAAAAAGATGGGATAAAACCAAATATGACAGTTATTTCAGATAAAGGACTAGTAGGATATGTTATTTCAACATCAGACAATACATCAAAAGTTCAAACAATAATAGATACAGCAAGCACAGTAAGTGCAACATTATCTAGCTCAAGAGATAATTTAATTTGTAAAGGAACATTAGAAAATAAAGGACTATTAAAAGCTAGTAATATCCCTACTACTGCTACTCTAATACAAGGAGATAAGATAGAAACCTCAGGAATGGGAGGAATATATAAAAAAGGTATACTAATTGGTACAATTAAAAAGATTGAAAATGCGAAAAATACAGTAGATCGTTATGCTATTATTGAACCAGCAGTAGATTTTAACAAAGTAGAAACAGTATTAGTAATTATGAAATAACAGTAAAAAGGAGAAAATAAATGAGAAATACGATTATTGTAATAACAATATTTATTATATTTTTATTATTATATTTCTTACAAGTCAATTTTTTTAATTGGTTTACTATTGCACGGAATAATGCCAAATCTATTTATACTTTTTGTATTATTTATAGGACTATTTGCAGGTAAACGTTTAGGAATTCCATTTGGAATTTTATTTGGATTTTGTTTAGACATTTTTATTAACAAAAAAATAGGAATTTCAGCTATTATGTTAGGACTAATAGGAGCAATGGGTGGAATATTAGATAAAAACTTTTCAAAAGACAGTAAAATGACAATTATATTAATGACAATAGGAATTACATTTATATATGAAACAGGAATATACTTCTTAAATAATTTAGTAATATCTTCTACAATTGAAATAATACCTTTTTCAAAGATTTTGGCAATTGAAATATTATATAATGTAATAATAACTATAATATTATATCCATTAGTACAAAAAGCAGGTCATTATATAGAAGACATATTTAAAGAAAGACAAATTTTAACAAGATATTTTTAAAAAAGGCACTAAAAAATTA
>CANAQC010000034.1 GCA_947363765.1 uncultured Clostridium sp.
ATATGGATTATCAAATGTAGATAGCCATTTAACAAAAAATAGTGAATGGGGAGCAGTTAGTTATTTAGCACATAGCAAATATGGAACAAATGCACAAGAAGTAAATATTAATAATGTAAGTGTAAATTCTGAAAATACAACATTTGCAGTTACAGGATATGGAGCAAGTCAAGAAATTAAAAACGAAGTAATTACTTCATTAAATAGTATTAATTCCAATTTGCAACAAGGGGATTTTAAATCTATACAAGGTCAAATGGCAAGTACTACTGGTAATATGTATGGTATATATGACTTAAATGGAGGAATGTGGGAATATACATCTGGATATATAGGGGACAATATAGATGAATATGGAGAACCATTAAAATTAGATAGTAACATATATAAAAATAAATATGTAGGTATAAGTAATGAAAATATACTTAATTATCAACAACAAGATAATATAAAAAGAGTAGGAGAAGCTATTTGGGAGGTATCAAAAATAGGCACAGGTGCTACAGCTTGGAATAATAATACCTCAGAGTTTGGTGCACTAAATCAATTTACAATAAGAGGTGGAAACTGGCAAAGTGGTATAAATGGAGGATTATTTGCATTTAGTTACACAGAAGGTTTTTGTAATTATAAAGTAGGATTTAGAGCAATATTGATTGTGAAATAATGTTTGACAAACAAATACAAATATGTTAAAATAGCAATGTTTAAAAAGCATTGCTTTTTTCCTTACTCATACTATAAGGGAGGTATGGGTTAAATATCCAAAAGGAGGTGAAATAATGAATAAATACGAAAGTGTTATCATTATTAGTCCAAATGTAGAAGAAGAAGGAATTAAAAACTTAATTGAAAAATTCTCAGGACTAATTAATACACAAGGTAAAATTGAATCTGTAGAAGAAATTGGTAAGAAAAAATTAGCATATGATGTTAAAAAACAAAAAGAAGGACATTATGTATTATTAAATTTCGAAGCACAACCAGAATTAATCACAGAACTTGAAAGAAATTATAGAATTACAGATGAAATTATCAAATTTATAGTAGTAAGAAAAGAAGACTAATAAAAAAACAAGTACAAACATAAAAATGTTTGTTAGGGACCTTTAAAAGTAGAAAGGTAAGGTAAAAAATATGAACAAAGTAATATTAATGGGAAGATTAACTAAAGATCCAGAAGTAAGATATACACAAACAAATAATACACTAGTTGCAAGTTTTTCACTTGCAGTAAATAGAAGATTTGTAAGACAAGGAGAAGAAAGACAAGCAGATTTTATTAATATTGTTGCTTGGAGCAAAACTCGGAGAATTTTGTAGTAAATATTTTAAAAAAGGTCAACAAGTAGGTGTTATAGGAAGAATTCAAACAAGAACATGGGATGATGAACAAGGGCAAAAACATTATGTAACAGAAGTAGTTGCAGAAGAAGCATATTTTGCAGACAGTAAAAGAGATACAGATGCTACAGAAAGTTTTGAAAATACATTTGGAAGTAATGTAGCAAGTCAAAGTCCAGAATTCGAAATTTCTTCAAATGATGACCTACCATTCTAATATAAATAGGGGGAATAAAGAAAAATGGCAGATAAAAAAAATAATAAAAGAAATAACAGAATGAATAATGGCGATGAAGATTATAATCCAAAGTTTAGAAAAATGAGAAAAAAAGTATGTCCATTATGTGCGGATAAAAACTTTGTATTAGATTATAAAAATCCAGAACAATTAAAGAAATTCATTAATGAAAAAGGTAAGATTTTACCAAGAAGAGCAACAGGAGCATGTGCAAAACATCAAAGAGATATTACAACATCAGTAAAAAGATGTAGACATATTGCAATGCTACCATATGCAGAAAATTAAAAAAGAAATAATAAAAAAGGGGGGTTTTAAAACCTCCCTTTTTTGTTGTATTTTTGAAAAATATATGTTATTATAAGGAGGAATACAAAATGCCAATTATATCGCAATTTTATGGAATAATTATAAGAATGTATTATAAAGATAATAAACAGCACAAAAATCCACATATACATACATATTATAATGAAAAAGAAGCTATATTTGATCTTGAAGGAAAATTAATAGAAGGATATATACCAGTAAAAAAAAGAAAAATAGTAGAGGCTTGGATTATTATTCATAAAAAAGAATTAGAAAAGCTATGGCAAATAACTGTAACAGGAAAAGGGTATTTTAAAATAGAACCATTAAAATAAGATATGGAGTGATTAAAATGTTGACACCGACAATAGATAAAGTAGAAGTTTTAAACAATTATAAATTATTATTGTATTTCTCCACTGGTGAAGAAAAAGTATATGACATGAAGAAAAATTTAAAATATAAATGTTTTGAAAATCTAAAAGATGAAAAACTGTTTAAAAAAGTAAAACCATCAGGAAAAACTATACAGTGGGAAACAGGAGAGGATGTTAATCCAGATGATTTATATTTTAATAGTATATTAAAAAAGAAATTATAAATTACTAATATTTATAAAATAAATAAGGCATTAAAATTTTCTAAAATATCAGAAAATTTTAATGCCCATTTTTTTTATTACCAATGTTTTTTGTATCTAAAATTTTTTTTCTTAATAGGAATTTCAATATTTATCTGGCATTCCCCAGAATAATTATTTTCTTCAATTAAATCAAGTATAATTCTCCGAAGATGAACAGAATAAATGATTTTTCCTTCATTAAATTTTAGCATAAAACACCTCAAAAAATAATTATTTAATACAATTATAACACAAAGTAAAAAAATTTTCAAAAATTATCAAAACTAATGGTTTAAACATATTGTAAATAGGAAATACTTATTTTTATGTAGGAAATAAAGAAGTTATAAAAAACTTATAAAAGTAGGTGAAAATATGAAAATAGGAATTGCTTTATCTGGTGGAGGAATTAGAGGTATTGCACATGCAGGAGTATTAAAAGCATTAGAAGATAATGGAGTAAATATTGATATAATTGGTGGAACAAGTGCAGGAAGCTTAATTGCAAGTCTTTATGCTATGGGTTATTCACCATATTATATATACATATTATTTAAAAGATATGCAAAAGAATTGGTGTATATTAGTAGTGGCCCAATTGTTTCTGGAATTGGTAATTTTATGATGAATAAAAAAAATACTATACAAGGCTTAAAAACAGGAAAGAGTTTAGAAACTATTTATAACAAAATAGCATATAAAAAAGGAATTAGAAAAATAAGTCAAATTAAAATGCCAATTGTAATTCCTACAGTAGATATTGCAAATTCCAAAGAATATATTTTTACAAACTTTATCCCACAAAATGCAAAAGATAAATCACAATATATTACAAATATCACAGTAGGAAAAGCAGTACGAGCAAGTAGCAGTTTCCCAGCAGTATTTACTCCATGTGAATTTGATAACCATGCTTTTATGGATGGAGGAGCATTAGATAATGTTCCAGTAAATGAAGTAAAAAAACAAGGAGCAGATAAAGTAATTGCAGTTAAATTTGATGCAGATCCAATTGATGAACAAAGTAATATTATGGATATTGTAATGAAAACGATTGATATTATGGGAAATAAAATATCAGAGGAAAATTTAGAAATGAGTGATTTAGTATTAAGTGTGTATACTGATAAAGTGGGATTATTAGATGTTGCAAAATTAGATAGTTGTTATCAATATGGATATAATTGTGTGATTAATAATTTAGAAAAAATAAAGAAAATATTAGAAGAATAGTTTTTTAAAAAAATAGTCTAATCAGCAAAAGTTCACATTAAATTTACAATTCAAATAGACAAAAAATATTGATGTATGGACATAAATATGCTATAATATATATGTTTAACTAATAATTAGGCTAGAAATAGCCTCACAGTCGTTGTAACGACAGAAAGGAGATCTAAAAATGTATAGTTTGGCACTAAAAATACTGACTGATGGTCAAATAGCTTGTAATGTGTGTATCTTGGCTAAAGAGGAAGATGGCTATATCATTGAAGATATTGCTGATGCATATAAAGCTATAAATGACGAGGGAGAAAATCCCATAATGGAGGCATATTTAGAAGCCATATGTGACGGTGATGTGATTCAGGCAGCTACAGAAGTATGCAAAATATATACTGAAATAGGAAAGGAAGCTATGAATGAAATTGTAGATTATGTAAGAGGTCTTGCTGTCAAATATCAGAAAGAAGCACATTGCAAATTGAACTATGCATTATTAGAGTAGGGAAAAGGCCTTAGGGCCTTTTTTCTTGCTTAAATTTCTCTTGTTATTTACTTAGAAATGTGTTATGATATGAAATATTAATTTTTTACGTAGGAGAGAATATGATAGAAGTATTATTAGATACATTAAAAGATAGTATTAAGTTATTGCCATTTTTATTAGTGGCATATCTTGTAATGGAATATATTGAACATAAGACAACAGATAAAACAAAAAATGTTATTCAAAAATCTGGAAAATTTGGCCCATTTTTAGGAGGAATATTAGGAATATTTCCACAATGCGGATTTTCAGCAATGGCTGCTAATTTATATGCAGGAAGAATTATAACATTGGGAACACTAGTCTCAATTTTTCTATCTACATCAGATGAAATGCTTCCTATTTTATTATCAGAATCAGTTTCAATAGATGTTATATTAAAAATATTAGGAATAAAACTAATTGTAGGAATAATAGTAGGTTTTGTAATTGATTTAGCTTTAAGAAAAAGAGAAAAACAAGAAGACAAAATAATGGAAGTTTGTGAACATGAGCATTGCCATTGTGAACAAGAAGGTGTTATAAAATCTTCTTTAAAACATACAATAAATGTATTTATATACATTTTTATAATATCATTTATTTTGAATACTGTTATTTATTTTATTGGAGAGGACAACCTATCTAATTTAGTATTAAATAAACCAATATTAGGACCAATAATTTCTGGAATAATGGGACTTATACCAAATTGTGCATCTTCTGTACTATTAACTAAATTATATTTATCTAATGTAATTAGTGTTTCATGTATGCTTTCAGGTTTACTAGTTGGTGCAGGTGTAGGAATATTAATACTTTGCAAAGTTAACAAAAATGCAAAAGAAAATGCAAAAATTATTGGGTTATTATATATAATTGGTGTAATAGTAGGAATTTTATTAGAAATAAGCGGTTTGCAAATATAAGAAAAATTGATTTTTTCAATACAAAAAAAGTGGTAGTGCCACTTTTTTGTTAATTTATATCTAATATTTTTTTTGCTCTTATAATGTCTTCTTCTGTTGCAGGTAATATACCTTCTAATTCATAACAATAACCTAAATTTTGCCATTTAAATTTACCCATATCATGATATTTTAAAAGTTCTACTTTTTCAACAGTTTTTAAAGAAGAAATAAAATTCTTTAAATTTTTTAAATCATCTTCATTATCAGTAATACCTGGAATAATAACTTGCCTAATCCATATAGGTTTATGATTTTTACTTAAATATTTTGCAAATTCAAGTTCTTTTTCGTTAGAAAATCCTACTAAATCTTTACATTTATTAGGATTAATATGTTTAATATCTAGTAAAAATAAATCAGTTAGATTTATAATTTCTTTTATAGTATCTGTTAAATCTATTATACCGAGAAGTATCAATAGCTACATGAATATGAGCTTTTTTTAATTCTTTTAATAAAGAAAGAACAAATTTTGGTTGTAATAATGGTTCTCCACCAGAAAGAGTAACACCACCACAAGAAGCATGAAAGTAATTTTCATAATGTTTAATTTTTTCTACTAAATCATCTAAACAAATTATTTCTCCGACCAGAAATGTTCCAAGTATCACGATTATGGCAATATTTACAATGAAGATGACAGCCTTGCATAAACACAACAAAACGAAGACCTGGTCCATCTACTGTACCCATAGTTTCAATAGAATGAATTCTTGCCATAGTAGTTTTATCAAATTTTTCCATAAGTTTCTCCTTAAAATTAACATATAGATTGGGCAGATATAGAAAAAATCTGCCCAAAATAAATTATTTAAATTCTTTCATGAATTGTTCTATGAATAACATCTAATTGTTGCTCACGAGTTAATTTTGTAAAATGTACTGCATATCCAGAAACACGAATAGTAAGTTGAGGATATTTTTCAGGATGTTCCATAGCATCTTCTAATAAGGCTCTGTCAAATACATTTACATTAATATGATGTCCTTGGCTTGCAAAATATCCATCTAACATAGATACTAAATTATTAACTCTAGAAGGTTCATCTTTTCCAAGTGTAGTAGGAGTAATTGAAAAAGTATAAGATATACCATCTTCTGAATATTCATAAGGAAGTTTAGCAATAGAGTTCATAACAGCTAATGCACCATTTGTATCTCTTCCATGAAGTGGGTTAGCACCAGGACCAAAAGGCTCTCCTGCTCTTCTTCCATCTGGGGTATTGCCAGTTGCTTTACCATAAACAACATTTGAAGTAATTGTTAAAATAGACATTGTTGTTTTACTATCTCTATAAGTTTGATATTTTTTTAATTTATTCATAAAAGTTTTTACAAGTTTTACTGCAATATCATCTGCTTTATCATCATCATTACCATATTTTGGAAAATCCCCTTGAATTTCATAATCAGTAGCAAGACCAGTTTGGTCACGAATTACTTTAACACGTGCATATTTAATAGCACATAAAGAATCGCAAACAACAGAAAGACCAGCGATACCACATGCCATAGTTCTTAAAATTTCTTGGTCATGAAGAGCCATTTCAATTGCTTCATATGAATATTTATCATGCATATAATGAATAGCATTTAAAGCTTTTATATAAATTTTTGCAACATAATCCATCATAGTATCAAATTTTTCCATTACTTCATCATATTCTAAATATTCAGAAGTAATTGGTTCAAATCGAGGTGTTATTTGTTTTCCGTGATAATTCATCTCTACCACCATTAATTGCATAAAGTAGTGTTTTTGCTAAATTACATCTTGCACCAAAAAATTGCATTTGTTTTCCAATTCTCATAGCAGATACACAACAAGCGATTCCATAATCATCTCCCCAATATTTTCTCATTAAATCGTCATTTTCATATTGAATTGAAGATGTTTTAATAGATAAATCAGCACAAAAATCTTTAAAACCTTGTGGAAGATTAGTAGACCATAAAACAGTCATATTTGGTTCTGGTGCAGGACCTAAATTAACTAAAGTGTGTAACATACGATAAGAGTTTTTTGTAACTAAAGTTCTTCCATCAATTCCCATACCACCAATAGATTCTGTTACCCATACAGGATCACCACTAAATAATTCATTATATTCAGGTGTTCTTAAAAATCTAACTAAACGTAATTTTATAACAAAATGATCCATTAATTCTTGAGCTTGTTCTTCAGTTATAATACCATTTTGTAAATCTCTTTCAATATAAATATCTAAAAATGTACTTACTCTACCTAAACTCATAGCAGCACCATTTTGGTCTTTAATAGCAGCAAGATATGCAAAATAAGTCCATTGAACTGCTTCTTTTGCACAATTTGCTGGAAGTGATATATCAAATCCATATTTTAGGGCCATTACTTTTAATTGTTCTAAAGCAAGTATTTGTTCATTAATTTCTTCACGTTCATTTATGATTTTTTCGGTTAAAACATCGACATTTAAATTATTTAATTCTTCCTTTTTTTCTAGTATTAAAGTATCTACACCGTAAAGTGCAACACGTCTATAATCTCCAATTATTCTTCCACGACCATAACCATCTGGAAGACCAGTAATTAGATGAGAACTTCTAGCAGCACGAATATCAGGAGTATATACACTAAAAACTCCATCATTATGAGTCTTGCGAATATTATTAAAAATATAGCTAATATCAGAATCTACTTTTTTACCATAAGCAGCACAAGATTTTTCCACAATTTTAATTCCACCAAAAGGCATAATTGCTCTTTTTAAAGGCTTATCTGTTTGAAGACCAACAATTTCTTCTAGGTCTTTATTAATATAACCTGCTTCATGTGCACTAATAGTAGAAATAGTTTTTGTATCAATATCTAAAACGCCACCGTTTTCTTTTTCTTTTTTATATAATTCTAGTATTTCATTCCATAATTCTTTAGTTTTAGAAGTAGGAGCTACTAAAAAATCCTTATTTCCTTTAAAAGGTGTATAATTTGTTTGAATAAAACTTCTAACATCAATATATGATTGCCAATCACCTTTTTTAAAACCTTCCCATTGTTTAAAATTCATAAAAATCCTCCCTTTTTATATCTTATTATTTCCATTATTCATAATAACATAAGTAAATTATCAAATCAACAAATTATTATATGTTAAAAATAAAAATTTTTATATTGTAACAAAATTTATTGTAGAATCATAAACTATATGCTAAGGAGGAACTATAGAGATGTGGGATTTTTTAATAGGTTGTGCCATTTGGACTCTAGCGTTCTATGGATTATTTGAAATTATAAAAAATATTATATACATATATTCTTATACAAAATTAAAATCAGATGGTATTTATATGGTGATTGCTGTTAAAAACCAAGAACAAAAAATAGAAGGATTTATGCGTTCTATTTTATTTAGGTTTCTTTATGGAAAAGAAGATTTTATAAAAGATATTATTGTAGCAGATTTAGATTCACAAGATCAAACAAGGCAAATATTAAATCAAATGGAAAAAGAATATGATGTTCTAAAAGTAATTGATTGGAAAGATTGTAAAGAAATTATTGAAAATGTAAAAGAAAATTAAATAGTTATATAAAAGTAGTATAAATAGGTTAAAAAACATTGACAATAAAAATATGGTTATATAAAATGATATAAGAGAAGATTATATTATTGAACATAAGAAAAGAGGAAAAAATATTATGGAAAGAAAAAACAAAGGAATTACGTTAATAGCACTAATAATAACTATAATAATAATGTTAATATTAGCAGGAATAGTATGGTATGTATTTTCAAAGGATGGTCCAATTGAACATGCTAGATATACTAAATTTGTAACAGAATTTCGAATCATAGAGGAAAAAGTAGAATTATATGTAGCAGATCAACGAATAAAACAAATAGAACAAATACATGAAAGTAATATAGAATCAATTATATTACCAGTAGGGAATAAAGTAACTAATGAAGAAAAAGAAAATATTATCAAAGAAAAGCAAGAACTGCAAGAAAAGATGAAAGAATTAAGTGGGAAAGAGATTGAAGATATAGATTTATATTGGATAGACCAAGAAAAAATAAATATGAACTATAAAGAAAAGTATTTAATAGATGCTACTACTAGACAAATTTATCAATATAATGGACAAAAAATATATGGACTAATATGGCATACATTAGATGAAGGTGTTAAAATAGGAAAAATACAAATTATAATTACACCACCAAAGGCAAAAACAACAGAAGTAAAAATTAGTATAAAGTACTTAAATAATAACTTAAAACAATATAAAATAGGTAAAAATACTACAAATTGGAATGAATACACACAACAAATAACATTAACTTCTAAAGATGTATTAGAAAATGAATTGAATAATGAAGATAAAACAGTAACATTATATGTAAAGGGAATTGATGAAGAAGGAAGAGAATTTATAGAAGAATTTGTAATTACAAATTTAGATATAGATTTACCAAATGCTCCAATTATTGAATCAAATTTTGGATATCCAGTAATAACACCATATGGAATAGGATATTCAAAGGATAATATCAAATATGATACAAGAGATGATATTATCAATTATTATAGTGTTGATAATGGAGTAACATGGAAACAATATACAGGGGAGATTTCATTAACAGGAGTAGGAATAATTAAAGCAAAAAGTGTTAAAAAGGAAAGTGGATTAGAAGTAATATCAACAAAACAAGTTACAATAGAAGATAATGTTTTACCAATGCAATGTTATGATGAAGATGAAGCTACAGGAGAGAAATTATATGGAGCTAAAATATTAGTAGATGAAGAAATGATAGGAAAACAAGTGCGAGTTTTAGTATATTCATATGAAGGAGGAGCATATATTAGATATATTTCTGCATTAGGACGGAAAGATAAAAGAGCAAACAATATGTGATGGAACAAGATCACTAAAATGGGAGACAATAACAATTCCAGAAGGTACAGCATATATAGAGTTTAATGCAAATTATGGTGGAAGCAATATAAGAGAAGTTCAAGTAGTTAAATTCTTACCTAATATTACTATTGATAAAAATATGATAGCTACAATACAATATGGATCTCGTTGTACAAAAAAGCTATATAAAATAGAAAATGGTGAATGGAAAGAGTATAATGAAATAGGAATACAATTGCAAAGGGGACAAACAATATATGCAAAAGGAATAATAGAAACTGGTAAAGAGATGACATCATATAAAATAGTAGGAACAGACCCATTAATTCCTAAATTAACAAGTAATATAGGTCCAAATGGAAAAGTAACTTGTAGCAGTAAATATGGTAGTAATTGGGATGGATGGATTGCTTTTAATGAAAGGAGTTCAGGTGATGGATGGTATGCAACTTCATCACCTGCATGGATACAGTATGAATTTAATATACCTACAACAGTAAAAAGAATTTATATTTATGCAGAAACAGGATATTCAGGAAGTAGTACAACAGGATTAACAATGCAATATTCAGAAGATGGTGTTAATTATCATGATATTATGAATGAGTATACTTATACAATAGGCAACAAAACATATATTGATATAGAAGAAATAAAAACGGCTAAATTTTGGCGATTACAATTTACAAAAGCACAAAGAGTATATAATTTACAGTTCTATGGTATTTAAATTAAAATTCAAGAAATTTATATGAGAGGTTTCATTAAATTAATGTTAATAACCACACATTTTACGTGTGGTTATTATTTTACTAAAAAATGGTAAATACATTGACATTTTAAAAGAAGCTATATATAATTCTTTTTATAATGAACAAATAAAAAGGAGAAATTATGGCAAAAGAGAAGACTATATTTGTATGTAGTGAGTGTGGATATGAATCACCAAAATGGATGGGAAAATGTCCTGCTTGTAATCAATGGAATACATTTTATGAAGAAAAATTAACAAAACAATCTGGTTCAAAATATGAAAAGAAAAAAGAAGCTATACCTATGGTGTTAAACCAGCTAGAAAAAACACAGATAAATAGAAAATTAACTGGATTTTCAGAGTTAGATAGAGTACTTGGAGGAGGGCTAGTAAATGGCTCTTTAGTTTTATTAGGTGGAGAACCAGGTATTGGAAAATCTACATTAATTTTACAAATATGTGATAAAATAAAAGGTGAAGGAAAAGTTTTATATATTTCTCGGAGAAGAATCAGCAGAACAAATTAGATTAAGAGCAGACAGATTAAATATTCATAATGAAGACATATTATTTTTAGGAGAAACAGATATAGGAATTATACAAGAAGTAATACAAAAACAAAAACCAAAACTAGTTATTATTGATTCTATTCAAACTATGTATTCAGATGAAATTACATCAGCACCAGGAAGTGTTAGTCAAGTAAGAGAAATTACATCTAAAATAATGAGAGTATGCAAAGAAAATGCAATTACAACAATTATTATTGGACATGTAACAAAAGATGGGAATATTGCAGGACCAAGAGTATTAGAACATATGGTGGATACAGTATTATATTTAGAAGGAGAACGATATTTTTCATATAGAATTTTACGTGGAGTAAAGAATCGATTTGGCTCTACTAATGAAATTGGTATGTTTGAGATGCAAGATAAAGGAATGACAGAAATTTTGAATCCATCATCTATTTTAATATCAGAAAGAGAACAAACACCACCAGGTTCTATTATTGTTGCAACAATGGAAGGGACAAGACCACTTATGGTTGAAATTCAAAGCTTAACATCTACTAGTGTTTTTGGACTTCCAAGAAGAACTGCAAATGGAATGGACTATAATCGCCTAACTTTATTAGTTGCAGTACTAGAAAAAAAGGTAGGATTAAATCTAGGAAATCAGGATGTATATATTAATGTGGTTGGTGGAATTAAACTAAATGAACCAGCTATTGATTTAGGTGTTATACTTGCCATAGCATCTAGTTATAAAAATATACAAATTCAAAAAGGAACAGTTGCAATTGGAGAAGTAGGATTAACAGGAGAAATTAGAAGTGTTAATTTAATAGAAAAAAGAATAAAAGAAGCAGAAAAATTAGGATTTAAAACTTGTATTATCCCAGAAAGTAACAAAAAACTCTTGAAAGAATCATATAAATTAGATATAATAGGCGTAAGTGATATAATAGATGTTATGAAAAAAGTAGGTTTAAAATAGATATGTAGACTTAATAAAACACTAAATAATATAAAGATAGGAGATGAAAACAAATTGAGAATTAACCGTGATACTTCTGTAACAGAAATACTAAAGTTAATTTCCCCAGGAACTCCAATCCGTGAGGGACTAGAAAATATACTAAAGGCGAAAACTGGTGCATTACTTGTTGTTGGAGATTCAAAAGAAGTATTAGATATAGTAGATGGTGGATTTTCAATTAATGAGGATTATACATCTTCAAGACTGTATGAACTTGCCAAAATGGATGGAGCGATTGTACTTAGTAATGACCTAAAAAGAATTTTATTTGCAAATGCTCAATTAATTCCAAATGCATCTATTCCTACAAAAGAAACAGGAACAAGACATAGAACTGCAGAAAGAACAGCAAAACAAACTAAAGAATTAGTTATTAGCATATCTCAAAGAAGAAATATTATTACAGTGTTTAAAGGAGATTTTCGTTATGTTATTGAAGATACAGCCAAAGTTTTAGCAAAAGCAAATCAAGCATTACAAACAGTAGAAAAATATAAAAAAGTATTTGATGGGAAGCTAAGTATATTAAATGAATATGAATTTAATGATATTGTAACATTAGATAATGTAATTACTGCTATTCAAAGAGCTGAAATGGTTATGAAAATGGTAGAAGAAGTACAAAGAAATATATATGAATTAGGAGAAGAAGGGCGACTTGTTAAAATGCAATTAGATGAATTAGTAGGAGATTTAGAAAAAGAAGAATTACTTATTATAAAAGACTATATAGTACAAGCAAAAAAGAGAAATCCAGAAAAAGTATTAAATGAAATTATTAATTTATCTTATGAAGATTTAATGAATTCTCAAATTATAGCTAAGCTTTTAGGATATGAAATATTTGATAATTATGATGAAGTAGGAGTATATACAAAAGGATATAGAATATTAAATAAAATTCCAAGAATGCCAGCAAATATTGTTGAAAATCTAATTAAAAAATTTAAATCATTACAATATATTATTGCAGCAGATATTCCTAAATTAGATGATGTTGATGGAATTGGGGAAGTAAGAGCAAGAACAATTAAACAATCTTTAAAAAGAATGCAAGAACAATTTGTATTTGATAATGTAATGTTATAAAACTAAAAAACGAAAGACGAGGTGAAAAGTAGGTGAAAAACCAAAAAGGAATTACATTAGTAAGTTTAGTAATAACAATTATTGTTATGGCTATTCTTGCAAGTGTAGGGACTATTGCAGGTTTGGATTCAATAAAAACTAGTCAAAAAGTAACTTTTATTACACAATTAGAAATGATTCAAAAAAAAGTAAATACAATATATGAAAAAAGAAAAGCAAATGTAGAAGATAAAAAATATTATGATAATTTAGGACAAGAACTTGTAGGACAAACTTTAGAAAGAGCATATGAAATTTTAAAAGATTCGCAAGTTAATGGATTTAAATATTTTTCAACAAAAGATTTAGAAAAATTAGATTTAGATAATATTTCACAAGATGTTTTAATTAATTTCGATACACGACAAGTATATAGTTATACAGGTATTATAATAGATGGAGTTACTTACTATTGTTTAGAAGATATACCAAATTATACAGGATATAATATAGAGTATATTAACAAAAATAACATATCACCAAGTTTTTCAGTAGAAGTAACAAAACAAATAGATAAGTGGAAGATTTCATTAAATAATATTGTATATAATAGTAATGTAGATTCTGGAGAATTAAGACATAAGTTATATACTAAACAAAACTGGATATTAGATGGAGAAAATACAAGTTTTATTGTAGATGAGCCAGGATTATATGATATTTGTTTAACAGATAAAGCAGGAAATAGTACAATTATTCAAAAAATGATTTATTTTGACTATGTAGAAGATGGACTTATTGCCTATTATGATGCAGAATGTAATGTGGAAAATGGGCACAATGATAAGTCAAATATTTGGAAGGATTTAAGTAGAAATAATAATAATGCTACTTTAATAGGATATAGCAAGGAAACTTTTTTTAATAAAAATGAATTAATCTTTGATGGAGAAAATAATTATGTAGATACAGGGATCAATTTAAATACTTTAGTAGATAGTTCAAAAAAAGAATTTAGTTTATCTGCTACTATACATATTCAAGATAACAATAATTATAGAGCAATTATGGGAAGTCATGAAGAAGAAACAATTTCAGGAATTTTTATGCATTTCGAAAATGGAAATTTAGAAAGCTCGTATGGAAATAAAACTACATGGGTAAGAAACAAAATTGATTCATCAAATCTTACAGGAAGAATAATAAATATAACATCAATATATAAGGAAAACGAAAGTATAGATGTATATATAAACGGAGAACTAAAAAATAGTGTTCCTATAACAGGAAAAATAGAATTAAAAGATACTTTATATATAGGAAAATCATATAATTTATCAAATTCAAATAGATTATTTAAAGGAACAATGCAGAATATTAAAATTTATAATAAAGCTTTGACAAAACAACAAGTAGAGCAAAACTATAAAATAGATAAATACCGATATGGTATTATATAAATAAATATTAGGAGGAAAAAATATGAATACAAAAAAAATTTTAACAATTATTGCAATAGTATTAGTAATTTGTTTAATAGGATGGTTATGTTATGGGTATTATCAAAAAGCATTTATAAAGGTGCAAAATCCTATAGCAACAATGGAAATAGAAGGGTATGGAACAATTAAAATAGAATTATACCCAGAAATTGCACCAAACACAGTAGCAAATTTTATTTGTCTTGCTAATCGTGGATTTTATAATGGATTAACATTTCATAGAACAATACCAAACTTTATGATTCAAGGAGGAGATAAAGAAGGAACAGGAAGTGGTTCTCCATCATTAAGTGATATAAAAGATAATGTAGAACAAGATAGTAAATATAATATTAAAGGTGAATTTATTGCAAATGGATTCAATAAAAACACACTAAAACATGAAGAAGGAGTTATTTCTATGGCAAGAGGAGATTATTCTACCTTAGGTCTTTCAGAAGAAGGATATAACTCAGCAGGTTCACAATTTTTTATTATGACAGGAAATAATTCTAGCTTAAATGGTTTATATGCAGCATTTGGAAAAGTTATAGAAGGAATAGAAGTAGTACACGAAATTGAAAATGTAGAAGTAGTAACAAGAGATTCATCAGCATCAGAAGGTGTAGATAAACCAGTAAATCCACCAGTAATTAAAAGTTTAAGTGTAGAAACTTATGGTATAGACTATGGTATTCCTAAAACACAAGAACCATTTGATATACAAAGCTGGTATCAAAGCCATATGACATCTAATTAAAAAATACAAAAAACAAGCAAATTTGCTTGTTTTATTATTTGAAAAATTATATAATAGAAAAATATAAAAGATTTGGGAGATGATTTTAATGCAAGTGAGTAAAAAAGAAATTTTACATATTGCAAATCTAGCAAATTTAAAATTAAAAGATGAAGAAATAGACACGTACTTAGAACATCTAGAAGAGATTTTAAATTATGCTAATATAATAAATAAGGCACCAATTAGTGGACTAGAAGGAACTGTTGGAATAAATCAAGCTTGTAATGTATTTAGAAAAGATGAAGTAATAGAAAGCTTTGAAACAGAGGAATTATTACAAAATGCAAAAGAACAACAACAAGGAATGTTTAAGATTCCAAAAGTAATTAATTAGCAATTAGAGTTTATAAATTAGTAAATTCTTCAAAGGTAACAAATAGATGTATTGGCGATTTAAATTGCTTGCTATTTGAAGGCTAAAAAATAAAAATGTATACAAGCAAGGGGGAAGGTTAATGGAAATTTATGAATTAACTGTACATGAGTTATTGGAAAAACTAGATAAAAAAGAGATAACTAAAGAAGAAATATTAGCTTCTTATGAAAATAGAATTAATGAAAAAGAAAAAGATGTACAAGCTTTTATTACAATTACACAAAATGAAGCAAAACAGCAATTAGAAAAAATTCTAAAAAAAGAAAATATAGGAAAATTGGCAGGAATTCC
>CANAQC010000035.1 GCA_947363765.1 uncultured Clostridium sp.
ATTATCCTCTTTTAAATTTATTTAAAAATGTAGAGTCGACTAAATAGCCTATTTTATAAAACATTAATTTTATTTATATAATAGCTTAATACGGTTACCATTTTTTTCAATAAAACCTTCTTCTTTTAAGGTTCTAAGTTCCCTCATCATAGCACTTCTATCAACACTTAAATAATCTGCTAAATCAGTCAAGGAAAAAGGAATTGTAAATGTTTTGCCCATATTTCTAGAAGAAATTATATTAAAATATCCAAGTAATTTTTCACGAATAGTTCTTTTACTTAAAAGTTCAATTCTAGTATTCAATTCAATAACTTGATTTAAAAAAAGAGAAGATAGACTATCTAATAACTTTTGATGAAATTTGCAATTTGAAGTACATTTATCTTGTATATCATCATATAAAAAAAACAAAACTGTAGAATTCTTTTTTGCTTCAACAAATAATTCATTATTTGTATTAACAACATAAAAAATTTCTCCAAAAATATCATTATTAGTATAATGTTCTACAATAGTTCGATTACCATTAAAATCATAACGAATTAAATCAGCTTCTCCAGAAAGCATAAAACAAAGTTGATTACGTTTTGCAATAAAAGAAGTAATCACTTCACCTTTGTGAAATGATTTTTTTTGAACTTTTGAACAATATATATTTAATTCTTTTATTAATTCAGAAGAATTAAAATTAACATCCATATTTTTACCTCTTTATTGTATTATACATAAAATCAAAAGAAAATGCAACAAGAAAAGAAATGCCATTTTTAAACAAAATTTGACAAAGACTTATGTAATATATTTGTAATAAAAATGAAACAAATCAAATTTCCTTACAGTTACAATAAACTAAAAATGTAATTTATTAAATGACCATAATTTGTTGCAATTGCAACAGAAAATATAAAAAGTTACGATATAATTAAAACACAATTAACAAAGGGGGATAAAATTAATGAAAGTTATCAAAAGAGATGGTAGAGCAGTAGATTATAATAGGGACAAGATTGTAGTGGCAATTGAAAAAGCAAATCAAGAAGTACGACCAAAAGAAAGAGCTACAAAACTAGAAATTGATGAAATTATTGAATATATACAAGACTTAGATAAAAAAAGGATGTTAGTAGAAGACATACAAGACATTATAGAAGAAAAATTAATGGAACATCAAAAATATGAGTTAGCAAAAAAATATATTGTATATCGTTATACAAGAGCATTAGTAAGAAAACAAAATACAACAGATGAATCTATATTAGGATTAATAAAAAATCAAAACAAAGAATTACTAGAAGAAAACTCAAATAAAAACGCAGTACTTGCTTCTACTCAAAGAGACTATATTGCAGGAGAAGTATCAAAAGATTTAACAAAAAGAATTCTTTTACCAGAAAAAATTTCAAAAGCACATGAAGAAGGGGTATTACATTTTCATGATGCAGATTATTTCTTACAACCAATTTTTAACTGTTGTTTAATTAATATAGGAGATATGTTAGATAATGGAACAGTTATGAATGGAAAACTAATTGAAAGTCCAAAAAGTTTTCAAGTTGCATGTACAGTATCAACACAAATTATTGCAGCAGTTGCAAGCAATCAATATGGTGGACAAAGTGTTGACTTAAAACATTTAGGAAAATACCTAAGAAAAAGCAAAAATAAATTTAAAAAAGAATTAGAAGAAAATTATAAAGACAAATTGCCACAATCAATAATTGATGATATGATAGAACAAAGACTAAAAACAGAACTTTCTGCAGGAGTACAAACTATTCAATATCAAATTAATACATTAATGACAACAAATGGACAATCTCCTTTTGTAACATTATTCTTAAATTTAGATGAAGATAGTGAATACATAGAAGAAAATGCAATGATAATAGAAGAAATTTTAAAACAAAGATTACAAGGAATTAAAAATGAAAAAGGTATTTATGTAACACCAGCTTTTCCAAAACTTGTATATGTTTTATATGAAAACAATAATCTAACAGGTGGAAAATATGATTATTTAACAAGACTAGCTGTAAAATGTTCTGCAAAAAGAATGTATCCAGACTACATTTCAGCTAAAAAAATGCGTGAAAATTATGAAGGAAATGTATTTAGTCCAATGGGATGTAGAAGCTTTTTATCACCATGGAAAGATGAAGAAGGAAATTATAAATTTGAAGGTAGATTTAACCAAGGTGTTGTAAGCATAAACTTACCTCAAATTGGAATTATAGCAAATAAAAATGAAGAGAAATTTTGGAACTTATTAGATGAAAGACTAGAACTATGTAAAGAAGCATTAATGTGTAGACATTACTCTTTATTAGGAACAAAATCAGATACGAGTCCAATTCATTGGAGATATGGTGCAATTGCTAGACTACAACCAGGAGAAGTAATTGATCCATTACTAAAAGGAGGATATTCAACAATTTCTCTAGGATATATAGGAATTTATGAAGTTACAAAACTAGTTATAGGCGAATCACAAACAACAAAACAAGGACATGAATTTGCATTAAAACTTATGAAATATTTAAGAGAAACAACAAATCGTTGGAAGCAAGAAACAGGAATTGGATTTGCATTATATGGAACACCAGCAGAAAGTCTATGTTATCGTTTTGCAAGAATAGATAAAGAAAGATTTGGAGAAATAAAGGACATAACAGATAAAGGATATTATACAAACTCATATCACATAGATGTAAGAGAAGAAATAGATGGATTTAAAAAACTTGCATTTGAAAGTGAATTTCAGCAAATTTCTTCTGGAGGAGCAATTTCATATATTGAAATACCAAATATGAGGCACAATTTAAAAGCATTAGAAGAAGTAGTGAAATTTATTTATGATAATATACAATATGCAGAATTTAATACAAAATCAGATTATTGCCATATATGTGGATTTGATGGAGAAATTATAGTAAATGAACAAGGAGAATGGGAATGTCCACAATGTGGAAACAAAGACCATAGTAAAATGAATGTAACAAGAAGAACATGTGGATATTTAGGAGAAAATTTCTGGAATGAAGGAAAGACAAAAGAAATTAAATCAAGGGTGTTACATTTGTAAGAATATAAAGGGGGAAATAAATATGCATTATGCTAGTATAAAAGAATGTGATGTAGCAAATGGGCCAGGAGTAAGAGTAAGTGTATTTGTAAGTCGGATGTAACCATCATTGTAAAGGGTGTTTTAATGAAATTGCTTGGAATTTTGAATATGGCAATAAATTCACACAAGAAACAATAGATAAAGTTTTAAAAGATTTAGACCATGATTATATAGATGGATTATCATTACTTGGTGGAGAACCACTAGAACATGTTAACCAACAAGGACTATTACCACTTGTAAAACAAGTAAAAGAAAAATTTCCTCAAAAATCAATTTGGTGTTATACAGGATTTGATTTTGAGAAAGATGTTATGGGAAATATGTATAAAAATTGGGAAGAAACTAAAGAACTTATATCTGATATTGATGTTATTGTAGATGGAAAATTTGAGTTAGAAAAAAGAAACTTATCATTAAAATTTAGAGGATCTGAAAATCAAAGATTAATAGATGTTAAAAAAAGCATTAAACAAGAAAAAATTATATGGGCAGATGTAGAAAATGAAATAGTAGCAAAAGCAAATTAAAAAAATTTCCGCTAGAAAAGTAGCGGAAATTTTTTATATATCTTATATCTATGTTAGGATATAAATTATATAAAATAAAAAAGCAAATAATAGTAATATAAATTATATACTGTAAAAATTCAAATTTATAGAAGTAACTTCTTGTAGTAAAAAGATTAATAATGCAAAATTTTGTATAAAATTTTAAAAAAATATGTACAAAATAAATAAAGAGGGATATAATTGTTATGTAAAATATGAAAAGGGGTTATATTATGGAAAACATTAAAATATTTGCATGTAGTAAGTCAGCAGAAAAATTTACAAAAGAAATATGTGATTGTTTAGAATTACCAATGGGAGAAATTAGTTCAATAAAATTTAAAAATGACAATAACTTTGTACAAATTTTAGAAACAGTAAGAGAACAAGATGTATATATTATTCAAACAACCGAACCACCAGTAAACGAAAGAGTAATGGAATTATTAATAACAGTAGATGCTATAAAACGTGCATCTGCTAAAAGAATTAATGTAGTATTACCTTATTTTATTTACTCAAGATCAGACAAAAAAGACCAACCACGTATACCAGTAACAGCTAAACTAATGGCACAATTAATAGAAGCAGCAGGTGCAGATAGAGTTATTACTTGTGATTTACACAATCCAGCAATTCAGGCATATTTTAATATTAACTGTGATAGACTATCAGCACAAAATTTACTACAAGCATATTTTAGTGAAAAAAATTTAAAAGATATGGTAATAGTAGCAACAGATGCAGGAAGCTCAAAAAAAGCATATAAATATTCTGAATATTTTGGATGTCCAATTGCTTTAATAGATAAAAGAAGAGATGGAAATGACGATAGAGCTATTGCTACAACAGTTATTGGAGATGTAAAAGACAAACAAGCAGTAATTTTTGATGATGAAATAGAAACAGGCGGATCTATGATTGAAACCGCTAAAATATTAGAATCTTTTGGAGCAAAAGAAATTTATGCAGGATGTACACATGGTGTTCTTGCAGGACCTGCTATTGAAAGAATAAAAAATTCACCAATTAAAGAATTAGTAGTTACAAATACAGTTCCAATACCAGAAGAAAAACAAATAGATAAAATAACAATATTATCTATGGCTCCATTATTTGCAGAAGCAATAAAAAGAATTAATGAAGCAAAACCTTTAGGAGAATTATTTAAGATTGACTAAAATAAATTATATGACTACATTTATACATGTTGTGTCTGGACTTGTGTTACAGTTCAGACTTTAATTTATTTTTAACTAGTTCCATTTAGATGTAGTAACTTGCAAAAAAAAACTTAGAGAAAAATAAAAATGCCCTGCATCAAGCAAGATGGAACAAATTTTATAATATATATGCTGAATAGTAACTGAAATTGCAACAAAATTACATAGAATGTCTTGACAATTTATTCTATTTTAAGGTATAATAAAAATCGTATTAGAAAATAGGGAAAATTAAACAAAAATAAATATACTTAAAAACCCTTATAAAATTACATACTGTGCAAAATACTGGAAGGAGGGGAATAAAATTATGTCAGAAGTAAAAGTTAATAATGGAAATATAGAAGACGCACTAAAAAGATTTAAAAGACAATGTGCAAGAAATGGAGTTTTACAAGAGGTGCGTAAAAGAGAACATTATGAAAAACCTAGTGTAAAAAGAAAAAAGAAATCAGAGGCTGCAAGAAAAAGAAAATTTTAAATTTAAAAATATATATAAAATAACATTCTCCTATAAGGGAAAATGTTATTTTTGTATTAAAATATAGGAGGAAAAAATTATGTTAAAAGAAACTTTATTAGAAGACTTAAAACAAGCTATGAAAGAAAAAGACGAAATAAGAAAAAATACAATTCAAATGGTAAGAGCAGCTATTTTACAAGTAGAAAAAGATAAATCAATTACCATAGAAGATGACAAGATTATAGAAATAATAGCAAAAGAATCAAAAAAAAGAAAAGATTCTCTACAAGATTATGAAAAAAGTGGAAGAAAAGATTTAATTGTACAAATAAAACAAGAAATAGAGATATTAGCAAAATATTTACCAAAACAATTATCAAAAGAAGAAATAACACAAATTGTAGAAGAAGTAATAACAAAAACAAATGCTACTTCTATTAAAGATATGGGAATTGTTATGAAAAATTGTAAAGAAAAAATAGGAGCATCAGCAGATGGAAAAACAATTAATGAAATAGTAAAAGAATTATTATCATAAAAAGAATCGAAAGATTCTTTTTTTGTTTAATAAAAAATGCAAGTTACAATTCAGAAACACAAATTATATTATTACATACAAGAGAACTATAAAATTTATAGTCCAAACATTAACAATAAAAACAAATGTTTTAAAACGCGTTGACTTTTTTTGTAAAATTATGTATAATAGCCTAAGAAAATAAAAAAGGAGAAAACGCATGAAATTTGTCCATATAGCAGATATGCACTTTGATATTCCATTTACATCACTAAACCAAAAAAATATGGGAAATGCAAGACGATTAGAACAAAGAGAAGCATTTAAAAACATAATAGAATATATTAGTAAAAATAAAATAGAATATTTTTTTATTTGTGGTGACCTATATGAGCATGAATATATAAAACAAAGTACAATTGAATTTATTAATAACCAATTTAAACAAATACCAAATACAAAAATATATATTGTACCAGGAAATCATGATCCTAAAATAAAAAATTCTTATTATGAAAAATATAAGTGGAATCAAAATGTAAATATATTTAGTTCTTCTATTCAGAAAATATCACAAGGAAATATTGATATATATGGTTATGGATTTGATAATTTCTATATGAAAAATACAAAAATAGATGAAATTAAAATAGAAGATGAAAATAAAATAAATATATTATTAACACATGGCTCTATAGATGATAATGATGATATAAGACAATATAATCCAATGAGTATGGCGAGTCTAAAAAAATTACCATTTGACTATATTGCACTTGGTCATATACATAAAACAAACTATAACCCAAAAACACACATTATATATCCAGGCTCAACAATATCATTAGGATTTGATGAATTAGGAAGTCATGGGATGATTGTAGGAGAAATTAATGAAAATAAAAAATTACAAATAGAATTTATCACAGTAGATAAAAAAGAATTCGTAGAAATAAATCAACAAGTAGATGAAATCCTATCAAAAGAAGAATTAATTGAAAAAATTAATGAATACAATTATGAAGAAAATAAGTATTATAAAATAAATTTAATTGGAAAAAGAAACTTCGAAATAGATACAATAGAAATACTCAAATATATTATAATACCAAATATTTTAAAAATAAAAGATAAGACAGATTTAAACATAGACATTTATGGAATAGCAAAAGAACAAAGTTTAAAAGGAATTTTTGTTAAAAATCTATTAGAAAAAATCAATGAACAAAACAAACAACAAATTTTAAAAGCAATTGAAATAGGATTAGAAGCAATGTAAAAAGGAAGGAAATACTATTTTTATGAACATTTTGAACTTAAAAATAAATAACTTTGGTAAATTACAAAACAAACAAATAGAATTTGATGAACATATAAACCTTATTATAGGAAATAATGAAAGTGGAAAAACAACATTATTAAAATTTATACTAGGAATGTTTTATGGATTATCAAAAAACAAAAGTGGGAGACCTATAACAGATTATGATAAATACACACCATGGAATTCAGGAGACTTTTCTGGAAAAATTAAATATCAATTAGAAGATAAAAACACATATGAAGTATACCGTGAATTTAAAAAGAAAAATCCCCAAATCTATAATAAAGATATGGAAGAAATTTCAAAAAAATTTACTATAGACAAAACATTAGGAAATAGATTCTTTTTTGATCAAACAGGAGTAGAAGAACAGCTATTTTGCTCTACAATAGTATCTATGCAAACAGAAGTAAAATTAGGAGAAAAAGAAAAAACAACATTAGTACAAAAACTATCAAATTTAGTATCTACTCGGAGAAGACAACCTTTCTTTTCAAAAAACTATAAATAAATTAAACAAAAGACTATTAGAAGAAATAGGAACACGGAAGAAGCCAAGATAGGCCAATTAATATTGTAACAAAAAGAATGCAAGAAATATTAGAAGAAAAAGAATATTTAAGTAGTTATGTAGAAAAGAAATATGATATAGAACAAACAAAGCAAAACTTAGAACAAGAAATAAAAGAACAAGAAATTAATTTAAGCATATTAAAACAAATAAAAAAAGTAGAAGATAAATCAAAAATAGAAGATGAAAAAATAAAAATAAATGAAAATACTATAAAAGAATACTCTCGAAAAATAGAAGAATTAACTTATCAAAAACAAGAAAATAGTTTGGTAAAAAACAAGCCATTTGATTTTATAAAAATACTTATTTCTTTTATATTAATAATACTTACATTAATATCTATATTTATTATAAAAAATGATATAATAAGTGCTATTTTAATAGTATTAACATTAACTAATATTGTATATATAAGCTATAAACAATATAAAAGAAAAGAAGAATTATATAACAACAAAGACAAAGAAAAACTAGAACAAAGAAAAAGTAAAATACAAGTTTTATATTCTATGATAAAAAATTTAGAAAAACAAGGACAAAGTTTAATAAAAAGTAAACAAGAAGAACAACAAAAAGCATTAGAAGAAATACGAAATACTTATTTAGGAATTGCACCAATTAAAGTAATTAATGAACTTTTACAAAAAAGGAATATTGCAATTGAAATAGAAGTGGCTCAAAACAAAATAAATGAAAACAAATTAAAAATTCAAAGTATAGGATTAGATAAAAGTAATATACTTCCAAAACTAGAAAATTTAGCAAAATTAGATGAAGAATACACAAAACTAGAAGAGCAATACGAAAATTTAAATAACCAAAAAGGAGCTATAGAACTTGCAAAACAAGAATTAGAAAAAGCCTATAATCAAATTAAACAAAAACTTACTCCTAAATTTACAAATGGATTATCAGAAATTATGACAAACATTTCACAAGGAAAATACACAAATATTAGATTTAATGAAGAAGATGGAATAATAGTAGAAATAGAAAGTGGAAAATACATACCAATTGAATATTTAAGCATAGGAACAATAGATCAATTATATCTATCTTTAAGATTAGGTTCTTCAAAAAATATGGCAAAAGAAGATTTACCAATTATATTAGACGAAACATTTGCATATTTTGATAATGAAAGATTAACAAATATATTAGAATTTTTACATAATGAATATAAAAATAGACAGATTATTATACTTAGTTGTACAAATAGAGAAAAAGAAATTTTGGAAAATAAGAATATACCATATAATTTAATATTATTATAAAATAAAAAATGGGAGCTATAAAAATTGCTCCCAAAAATCCGATTGATTACATCATAACCACCAGCGGATATAAGCGATTATTCCGTGCACCTATAGGCTTTTCCCTATTTACCATACCATATGGATTGGATTTTTTGAACCGTATAATAGCCATAGATCTTTGGAATCTTGTAGAATATAAACGTCTGTCTGCTCTCATTATAAATACCTCCATCAGTGTGTGTGTTTTAATACTTTTATTATAACATATTATGTAAAATATTGCAAATGTGAAATAATGGTTGATATATTGCAAAAAATCGTGTATAATACATAAGAATTTAAAATAAGAGGTGAATAAACAGATATGTTTCAAAAATTAGATGATGTAGAAAAACGTTATGAAGAATTAACAATTAAAATAAGTGATCCAGAAGTTATTGCAAAAACAAATGAATGGCAAAAATTAATGAAAGAGCACTCAGATATGACACCAATTGTAGAAAAATATAGAGAATATAAAAAAATAGAATTAAATTATAAAGAAGCCAAAGAAATGTTAGAATCAGAAACTGATAAAGAAATGAAAGATTTAGCAGAAGTAGAAATGTTAGAAGCCAAAGAAAAATTACCAGAAATAGAAGAAGAACTAAAATTTTTATTAATTCCAAAAGATCCAGATGATGATAAAAACGTTATTTGTGAAATAAGAGGAGGAGCAGGAGGAGAAGAAGCGGCTTTATTTGCAGGAACTTTATTTCGTATGTATAGTATGTATTCAGAAAGAAAACATTGGAAAATAGAAATTTTAAATGAAAATGAAACAGGACTTGGAGGATATAAAGAAGTATCATTTATGGTAACAGGTAAAGGAGTATATAGCAGGTTAAAATTTGAAAGTGGAGTCCATAGAGTTCAAAGAGTACCAGATACTGAATCTAGTGGAAGAATTCATACATCAACTTCAACTGTTGCAGTACTTCCTGTTGTAGAAGATGTAGAAATCGAAATAAATCCATCAGACATTAAAATGGATGTATATCGTGCATCAGGAGCAGGGGGACAACATGTTAATAAGACATCATCAGCTGTACGACTAACTCATATACCAACAGGAATTGTAGCAGAATGCCAAACAGAAAGATCTCAATTACAAAATCGTGAATATGCGATGAGGCTATTACGTTCTAGGCTATATGAAATAGAAAAACAAAAACGTGATTCAGAACTTGCAAACGAAAGAAAAAGTCAAGTAGGAAGTGGAGATCGTTCTGAAAAAATAAGAACATACAATTATCCACAAGGACGTATTACAGATCATAGAATAGGACTTAGTATATATCAAATGGAAGATTTTCTAAATGGAAATTTAGATGAAATGATTGATTCACTAATAGCAGCAGACAGAGCAGAACGCTTAAAAGGAGAAGAATAATAAAAAACGAATAAATAAAACTCTTTTATCATAAGCTAATAGTAGTTTACAGATAAAGGAGTTTTTTATGCAATATTTAATAAAAACTACTATAATTGGTTTATTCTTTGGAACTTTTGGAACAACAATTGGTGGACTTATTGGAATTACATTTAAAAATACATCAAATAAATTTTTAGGATTTATTTTATCACTTGCATCTGGATTAATGATATCTATTGTTTGTTTTGATTTAATTCCAGAAGCATTAGAAATATCTAGTATATCACTCATTATATTAGGAATTTTATTTGGAGTTTGTAGTATGATTTTATGTGATATATTAGTTCAAAAAAAATTTAATACAAGCATTAAAAACAGAGATAATAATACACTATTAAAAACAGGAATAATAGTAAGTATAGGATTAGCTCTACACAATTTTCCAGAAGGACTTGCAATAGGTTCAGGATTTGGAGCATCCATTAAACTTGGATATTCTTTAGCATTAGCAATATTACTTCATGATATTCCAGAGCGGAATTAGTATGGCAATACCTATGAAAAATGGTGGAATGAAAGCACGAAAAGTAATATTTTATGTTATATTATCTGGAATAACAACAGGTATTGGAGCATTTTTTGGAGCATTAATAGGAACAATATCAGAAAAAATAATTGCAATATGTTTATCATTTGCAGCAGGAGCAATGTTATACATTGTATCTGGAGAATTAATTCCAGAATCAAATAAACTATATAAAGGAAGAATGAATAGTATTGGAAATATTTTAGGATTTATATTGGGAATATTTACAACAATGGTGTAGAAAAACTATCTTTTGATAGTTTTTTTATATAATAAAACATTTACAAAAAATAAATAATATGCAATAATAATAAAGAAGATTTACAAGGAGTGATTATTTTGAGAATATTAAAGGATTTTAAAATACCAAATTTCAAATTTCCAAAATTAAAAATGGATGAAATATCAGAATTAGATGAAGAAAACTTATCACAAGTACATGAAAAGAAAAAAGATATAAAATATGAAACAAAAAACTATAAAACAATAAAAGAAGTATTTAATAAATCTACAACAAATTTTAAAAATAAAGTTTTTATATTAGAAAAATTTGACCATAAAGAACCATATACAGAAATTACATATGAAAAATTCAGGAAAGATGTTATAGGACTTGGAACAGGATTAATAAAACTATTAAACTTAAAAGATAAAAGAGTAGTTATTATAGGAGAAAATACATATCATTGGTATGTATCATATATGGCAATGTTATGTGGTGTAGGAATAGCAGTACCAGTAGACAAAGAATTACCAGCAAATGAAATTGAAAATGTAATAAAACGCTCAAAAGCAAATGCAGTTATATATTCATCAAAGAAAAAAGAAGTCATAAAAAAGATAAAAAATAATTTACCAGAAGTAGACTATTTTATACAAATGAACTCTAATGATGGGGTTAACGAACAAGATGTAGGAGTAGATTATATTATAGAACAAGGAGATAGAATTGTAGAATCTGGTGATGAAAGCTTTATGAACATTGAAATTGATCCAGAAGAATTTAAAGTATTAATTTTTACCTCAGGAACAACATCAAATGCAAAAGGAGTTATGATTAACAACAAAAATTTAAGTGAAAATGTGAATGTTGTAGGGGCATATGTATACTTAAATGAACAAGATAGATTTTTTTCAATATTACCATTACATCATACATACGAATCAAGTATAGGATTTTTATTACCAATGTCAGTTGGAGCTTCAATTGCAATTTGTGAAGGACTAAAATATATTGTTCCAAATTTACAAGAAACTCATCCAACATCAATGCTTGCTGTACCATTATTAGTAGAAAACTTATATAAAAAGATTAATGCAAATATTGTAAAAAGTAAAAAAGACAAACTTGTAAAATCTATGATACATGTAACAAATGCTTTAAAAGGAGTAAATGTTGATATAAAAAGAAAAGTATTTAAAGAAATATATGATAACTTAGGAGGAAATATAAAAAGAATAGTATCAGCAGCAGCACCAATTGATGCAAAAGTTGGAAAATGGGTACAAGATATAGGAATTGACTTTTTACAAGGATATGGACTAACAGAGACAGCACCTATTGCAGCACTAACACCAGAATTTGATCCAAGAGTGGGGGCAGCTGGAAAAGCAGTTACTTGTGCAGAATTAAAAATTCATAATCCTAATGAAAATGGAGAAGGAGAAGTATTTATTAAAAGTAATACTTTAATGATGGGATATTATGAAGACGAAGAAGCAACAAATGAAGTAGTACATATAATAGATGGTGAAAGATGGTTTAATTCAGGGGATGTTGGATATTTAGACCAAGATGGATATTTATATATTACAGGAAGAAGTAAAAATGTAATTGTAACACAAAATGGTAAAAATATATATCCAGAAGAAATTGAATTATTACTTGGGAACATAGAAGAAATTAAAGAATGTATGGTATATGGAAAAGAAGAAGAAGAATCTAAAGAACTAATTATTTCTGTAAAGGTAATACCAGATTATGAAAAAATAGAAGAAAAGTATGAAAAAGATTTAAAAGAAGAAGAAATTCATAAAATAATTTGGGAAGAAATTAAAAAAATGAATAAAAAATTAACATCTTATAAAGCAATAAAAAGTTTAGAAATAAAAAAAGATGAATTTGAGAAAACAACAACAATGAAAATAAAGCGTTTTGCAGAATTACAAAAAGATAAAAAATAATAAAAAGAAGGTAGGTCTTTATGAATAAGACCTACCATTTATCTAAATCTCCCCTGTAGCACCCTCATGCTACATAATTTTTTGCCAATCATAAAAAGCATTGACAAATAAAGTAATTTATACTCAATAATTAATATATCATATATTATTAAAAGTGTCAATAATTATGTTAATTTTACCACTAGCCTATAGTAATAAAATTATAGTGAAAACTAAATAATTTATTCAATACAAAATTTTAGTTCTTTAATATATCTAACATCACAAGCGAAATGTTGTGTTTTCACTATAGGTTCATCTATTTTAACAAAATCATATTTTTCATAAAACTTCTGAGCTGCAATCATATTACTTAATGTTTCTAAATAACATTTGGAATAATATTTCTTTGCATAATCTAAAGCTATATCCATTAGTTTATAAGATATTCCTGTACCTCTTATTTTTGGCAAGCAATACATTTTTTGTAATTCGCATACATCATTTATTCCATTTAATTTTCCTATTCCAACTCCACCAACAATTTTTCCTTCATTATTTTCTACTACCCAATATTTATTTCCTTCTGTATTATATATTTCTGAAAATCTACCTAGATCGGGGTCTTCCCAAGCAGTTCCTTCGTGATTTGCTCCAAACTCTATTAAACAAGTTCTTATTACATTTTCAATTTCTTTATTATCTTTTGCTTCAATTTCTCTAATTTTATATTCCATAGTTTTAATTTTCCTCCATTAGTGCTATATATTTATAAAATGCTTTACTACATATAATTAATATCTTCATAGACTTGTTTTCTTCTTTTAAATCCTATTTAACTTTTCTTAAAAATCTATGTATAATATAGATAGAAAATGAGAAACCATATTTAAATATTGTTACCACTTTATATAAAAGTAACAACAACACATTCACTCGGTCAAAAGCAGAATGTGTTGTTGTTTTATTCCTTATCTATAATTTTATTAACATATTTATGTAATAAACTGTTAATAAGGCTAAGTTTAGAGTAACTGATACCATTAAGGCTAATATTAAGAATAATATAAAACTCATAAACACCACCTCACTTTGTGATAGCAAGCTATCTAAGTCAAAGTGGCAATACAAAACTACTTATCTTATTTCTATCTTTAATTACTATACTGCATATTTTATGATAATACAAGCGAACAAAACAAAAATTTGTGTATTTTTGTTTCCTAGTAAAGTAACAAAATTAATTAATATTTGCACCAATACTAGTAACATTTCTAATTATTTGTTTAGAGGTAATAGATTCTTTCTTTTCTTTTAATAATATGTTTTGTAATTTTATAAATTTGAAATATAAAAATATTGAAGAACTTAATGAATAATGAATAGTGAATAATTACAAATGTGCTCTACATCTTTTAAAAAATATTATTAATTATTAACTATTAACTTCGACCTGCAAAGGTCGCACATTATATCTAATTGCTTTACAGCAGTTTTTAAATCATTATTTTCATAATTTAGATATGCGCCTAGTATATCTCTTTCTAAATCTTCTAATTTCATTTTCTACCCTTACCTTTCTTGCTATTCATTCTACACTATAATTATTTTTTTGCAATAATTGGCAAAT
>CANAQC010000036.1 GCA_947363765.1 uncultured Clostridium sp.
TCTTGATTAATCTTTTCTAACTGCAAATCCCCATTCATATCCTTTAAAACCTGTGCACATTCTGGGCATCTTGCTATATGTTCTTCTATAAACTCATTCGTAACCTCATTTGTTAAACTCTCTATATACGTTGGCAATAAATCTTGTACAATCTTACAATCCCTATTTTGTTTCATCTACCTTTTCCTCCTCTCGATTTTTCTCTTTAATCTTTTTCTTTGTCCTATAAAATGTTACCCTTGCCCATTCCTCTGTTCTCCCTAATAAATCACCAATTGCTTTAAAAGACATATTATCCACACTTCTCATAAGAATTAACCTCTTAAGTTCATCTGACAATCCATTTAATTGTTCATCAATCTCTTCTATTTGTTCCTTTTGTATATAATCTTCTACTATATCAAACTCCATTGCTATTTCTTCACTTAACTCTTCTTCTTTAATCTTCTTTTTCTCTCTCAAATAATCTATCAATACATTTTTTGCAATTGTTCGTAACCATCCCAAAATATGACATTCACCTTTAAAAGTACCAATCTTCCTTGTAGCTCTGCAAAAAGTCTCTTGTGTTAAATCCTTTGATAACTCACTATCATTTGTTTTATAATTAAAATATCTGCTAATGTCTTTTAAATAATCTTTATATAACTTCTCTAAATCAATTTCATTTGAGGTCTTGGTTTTGTCCTTTGTTTTATTTTTAAAATTCAAACATTTTCCTCCCTCCTATATATTAAGACGTTATATTTTATATTTTATTACACTTTTCTGCAAATTTTTACAAAATTTTTATATACTTTTTTACGCTTTTAAAAAGAGACAACATTTCTATTGCCTCTTTTTTAAGTTTTACTTTGCTAGTTTTATAGATAATAACTTAGAAATACCATTTTCTTGCATTGTAATTCCATATACAGTATCTGCTACTTCCATTGTTCCTTTTCTATGTGTAATTACTAAAAATTGAGTTTTACCTGCAAATTTCTTTAAATAATCTGCAAAACGATATACATTAACATCATCTAGTGCCGCTTCAATTTCATCTAATACACAAAAAGGTGCTGGATTTATTGTTAAAATTGCAAACAATAATGCAATTGCAGTAAATGCTTTCTCTCCTCCAGAAAGAAGTGTCATATTTTGTAACTTTTTACCTGGTGGTTGTACTTGTATTTCAATTCCACATTCTAATATGTTTTCTGGATCTGCTAAAATTAATTCTGCTTTTCCTCCACCAAATAACTCTTTAAATACTTCTCCAAAATTTTTATTAATAATATTAAATTGTTTTTCAAATTGCTCTTTCATAATAATTGTCATATCTTGAATGACTTTTTTTAGTTTTGTAATTGAATTTTCTAAATCTAGTCTTTGTTCACACATAAAATCATATCTTTTTTTAGTCTGTTTGTATTCTTCAATTGAATCAATATTAATACTTCCTAAATCTTTAATTTCATTTCTTAACTTATTTACCATTTTTGTAGTTTCTGATATATTATTTGGTTTTTCATAATCTTTTATACCATTTGGTGTAACTTCATATTCCTCCCACATTTTGTTAATAATATCTTCTATATCTTGTTCTAACTTGCTCTTTTTTACATCTATTTTAATAATTTGTGCTTTTAAATCTTCTATAATTCCAAATTGTGCAATAATTTCTTCTTCTATATTTGATAATTTATTATTTTTTTCAATTCTTTTTAATTTCTTTTCTTCTATATTTGTGCTACTTTCTTGTACCTCATTTTTTATTTGTTCAATGTTAGCATTATATTGTATAATTTTATCTTCTAATTGCTTGTTATCATTTTGTATGTTTATCATTTGTTCTTGCTTATTTTTAATTCCAATATTACAATTTGTAATATCTTGATTAATTCTTTCTACCATTTCATCAATTGAAGTTTGACTTTCATCAAAAGAAGATACTGATATCTTTAAATTAGTAATATCAAAGTTTAAATCATCTATATATTTTTGATTATCTTTATTTAATGTAGCATATTGTTCTACTTGTTTATTTAATTCTTCAATTTCTTCCACTAATTTATTAATTTGTTCTTGTGTTTGTTCTTTTTTTAATGTTATATCTTGTTTTTGTTTTTCAATATTTGATTTCTCATCTCTTAATTTCTCTAAGCGTTGCTCTAATTTTAAAATATTTTCCTCTACCGCTACTAGTTTTTGTTTGTCTGTTGCATATACAATATCTATTTGTTTTAAATTTTCCTCTAAGTTTTGAATTTCTTCTAATACATTTTGTATGCTTACTTTATATTCTTCTTTTTGCTTTTTTTCTTTTTCAATCTTTTGTTTTATTTGTTTTAAACCTTTTTCTAATTCTTCAATTTCTCTTGCTCTTCCTAAAATATTAACTGTTTTGGTAGAAACAGAACCACCTGTAATTCCACCTGTAGCATTAATTACATCACCTTGTAATGTAACAATTTTAAAAGAATAATGATTCTGTTTTGCAAGTTTTATTGCATTTTCCATTTTATCAACAATTACTGTTCTTCCCAAAAGACTTATCATAATTTGTTCATATTTTTTTTCTACTTTTATTAGGTCTGATGCAATCCCTATTACTCCTTCAATTTCTTTATCATTTATTTTTTCAATCTTTTTGCCATGAACTGAACTAATTGGCAAAAATGTAGCTCTTCCTAAGTTATTTTTTCTTAAGTATTCAACTAATTTTTTTGCATCTTCTTCTTCTTTAGTTACAATATTTTGAAGTGCTTGTCCTAAACTCATTTCTATAGCTACTTCATATTGTTTTTCTACCTTAATTAGACTACTTAAAGCACCATACATTCCCTTTTTTAGTTCTGGATTCTTATCACAGTCTAATAAAAGATTTTTTACACTTCTTATATATCCTTCTTTTTCTTTTTCTGTTTCTTGTAAAAACTTTAATCTCGAACTATTAATTCTTTCCTCTTGTTCATATTTATTTATATTGATTTCATATTGATTTATTTTTTCATTTGCAATATCTCTTTTTTTAGTTATTTCTTCAAGACTTTTTATTGCCTCATTTCTGTCTTTGTCTATATTTGAAAAAGTTTTTGCAATGTCTTGTTTTGTCATTCTTGCATTATCTAATTCTGAAATTGTAGTTTGTATTTCATTTTTTAGAATAGTTTCTCTTTTTTCAAAGTTTTCGTAATTAATTTCTAATGTATTAATAATAGAATTCTTTTCATATTTTTCATCTATGTTTTGTTCTACTTTTTGTTTCTTTTTTTCTATTTCAAGTTCTTTTGTTGATAATTTTTCATTTAATTTATCTAATTCTTCTTGTTTTTGATTTAATTCCTTTTGGAATTTTTCTTTATTTGTATATAAGTTATTTTTCTTTTCTATTTTTTGTATTTTTTCTTGTTCTAATTCTTCTACTCTATTTTTACTTTCTTCTATTTCTTTTTCATAACGTTCATAGTTTTGCTTATTATTTATGATTCTTTCATTTGCTACATTAATATCTGAATTAATCTTTTCTATTTTTTTACTACTTTCAAAACCAATATTTTGCATGTTTTCAATCTCTTCTGTTATTTGATTTATAGTATTTTTTAATTCTTCTTTTAGTTTATTAATTTGTTCCATTTTATCTTGTGCTTGTTTGTTATGATTTAGTAATATGTCTTCATCTATTTTAATCTGTTCTAATTTTTGTTTATATGTATCTATATTATAAATAAATAATCCTATTTCAATTTCTTTTAATTCTTCTCTTAAATCTAAAAATTTTTTGGCTTTATCTGATTGTATTTTTAAAGGTTCTATATTTGCTTCAATTTCTGACAAAATATCATTAATTCTTAATAAATTTAATTTTGTATTTTCTAATTTTTTTTCTGATTCTAGTTTACGAACTCGATATTTTACAATTCCTGCTGCTTCTTCGAAAATATGACGACGATCTTCCGATTTATTACTTAAAATTTCATCTATTTTTCCTTGTCCTATAATACTATATCCATCTTTTCCAATTCCTGTATCCATAAATAATTCTAATACATCTTTTAATCTGCAAGGTGTTTTGTTAATAAAATAACCGTGATTCTCCTGTACGATATATTTTTCTTGTTACAGTTACTTCCTGATATTCAATTGGTAGTTTCCCATCACTATTATCAAATATAATAGATGCTTCTGCAAATCCTAATGATTTTCTATTTTGTGTTCCTGCAAAAATAATATCTTCTGATTTTGAACCTCTTAGTGATTTCATGCTTTGTTCTCCAAGTACCCAACGTATAGCATCTGATATATTGCTTTTTCCTGAACCATTTGGTCCAATTACAGATGTAATTCCTGGCATAAATTCTAATATTGTTTTGTCTGCGAAGGATTTAAATCCTTGTAGTTCTAGTTTTTTTAAATACATTTGTTACCACCTATTTATTTTTATATGCATTTATCATATACTAAATATAGCGAAATAGCAAGATTTTATGCACATTTTGTTTGCAATTTTAGTTTATTCATGCTATTATTATTTTATTATTTATAATGTTTTATTTTTAATACTTTTTATACAAAATTAAAGGAGATTTTTAGTGAAAGAAGAAACATTTGATTTTTATAGTAAAACTAACTTGAATTCTTATAATTTAGATGAGGCTATGCGTTATGAGTTAAGTATGTTAGATAGGTTAGATACTTTTACAAGAAAGCACTCTGAAAATGTCGCAAATTTAACTTGTCGTATTTGCGAATATTTGAATGCTTCTAATAAATTTACTGTTTATTGCACAATATGTGCTTATTTACATGATATTGGAAAGTTATTTATTCCACCAAAAATTTTGCAAAAAACATCTTCATTAACTCCTGAAGAATTTGATATTATGAAAACACATACTAAAATTCGGTTATAATATTTGTATGAAGGATTTAAAATTGAGACCTTATATAGCAGGGCCTCTTTATCATCATGAAGCTTTAGATGGTTCTCGGCTACCCTAATCGGTCTTAAACAAAAAGATATTCCGATAGAAGGTCAAATTATTCGCGTAGCTGACGAATATGATGCTATTGTTAGTAAAAGACAATATAAGTCTCATATTGATATTTATGATGCTTTAGAATTTCTAATTAAAGATTCTAAACCAACTCTTCCAAATACTAAAGTAGGTAAAATTAATACAAAAATTTTGAAGGCTTTATTAAAAGTAGTTATTGATGATATAGAATATGAAAAATATTGTGTACAAAAATATTTAGACTATTTAAATGAAAATATTTTAAGGTTACAACAAATAGATAAGTATGTTATTAAGATGAATAAATCTAAAAAGGAAAAGGATAAAGTTTATTATGAAAATGGTGTTAACATTTTATTAAAAAAAGGAGAGAATATTTCTAATTATCATGATGTATTAAAAGAATATAATAAAGCTTATTCTGTAAGACATAATATTTTAAATAAGTTAGATGTAGAGATTAAAAAAATAAAAAAGATAAAAGTGTAGATAAAACTACACTTTTTATAAGTTTATTTATATTATATATCTCTTTTTACGAAATAATATTATGTTGTTTCTTTTATATTGCTTTTATAGTCTATATAATCTTGTATCATTAGTTTTAATATTGTAAACACTGGTACTGCTAAAAACATTCCTAATATTCCAAAATATGCTCCTCCAATTGCTACAGCAAAAATAACAAGAAGTGGACTAATTTCAAGAGAATTTCCTACAATTTTCGGATTTATAATGTTTGCATCAATTTGTTGTAATATTATAACTATAATAGCCATCCATATTGCTTGCCCAAATCCCCCTGTAAATATTGTAATAATAATTGATATTCCTACTCCAACTATTGCACCAAAATATGGTATTAAATTTGAAAGTCCAATGAAAAATCCTAATAATACAGCATATTTTACACCTAATAATGACATTGCTATTGCAGTTAGTATTCCTACTATAATTGCATCTAAAATTTGACTTGACAAAAATTTAAAGAAAATTTGGTTTGTATTGTTAAAATATTTTCCAATAGTTTTACATGTTTTTTCTTTAAATATTGCCCTTATTAATTTTCTAAAGAAACATATAATTTGTGTTCTTTCTATTAAAATATAAATAGATACAATAATAGATACGAAAAAGTCAAAAATACTTGTAGCTACTCCTATTACTCCTTTTGCATATTCAAAAACTGTACTTAAATTAATATATTCTGCAATATTTATTTTGTTTAATGCTTCTGATATAGCTTGTATATCTATTTGTCTTAATACTGAATCTTCTGGTATATTGTTTAAACTATTAATTGTATTTTGATAATATGTACCTATATTAGTTGCTAAATCTGTAATACTTCTTGTTAGTGCAGGTATAATAAATTGAAATGCCAATATTATAATAACTGCTGCTAATATATATATTGTAAATATACTAAGTATTCTTGCTTTTTTTTGAAATATTTTAGGTTTTGCTTTTTGATAAATTTTTTCTACTTTTTTACAAGGAATATAAAAAAGATAACTAAGCAAAATTCCAATAATAAATGGCATCATTATTTCAAAAACACCTTTTATCCAATTAGTAATATCACTAAAATTGTCTAAAGTTTTATATACTATAATAACTGATACCGCAAAAATAAACCAATAAAGCCATTTTCCCCATATGTTCGTTTTTTTATCCATTTTTCTTCTCCTTTTTAAATTTCTATTTCTATTCCTACTGGACAATGGTCACTTCCATATATATCTTTATATATGTATGCATCTTTTATTTTTTCTTTTATGTCTTTTGATACTACAAAATAATCTATTCTCCATCCAACATCTTTTTGTCTTGCTTGTCCCATATAAGACCACCACGTATATGCTATTTTTTGAGGATATATGTATCTAAATGAATCTATAAATCCTGATTTTAAAAGTTTTGTCATTTTTTCTCTTTCTTCATTTGTAAATCCTGCATTCCTTTTATTTGTTTTTGGATTTTTTAAATCAATTTCTTCATGTGCAACATTTAAGTCTCCACACATTATTACTGGCTTTTTTTTACTTAATTTGTTAAGGTATTTTCTAATTTCTTCTTCCCAAATCATTCTATATTTTAATCTTTCCAATTCTCTTTTGGAATTTGGAGTGTATATATTAATTATATAGAATTTATCAAATTCTAAGGTAATTACTCTTCCTTCTTGATCATGTTCTTTTATGCCAATACCATAACTTACATTTTTAGGTTTTATTTTTGTAAAAATTGCAGTTCCTGAATATCCTTTTTTTAATGCACTATTCCAATATTGTGTATATCCTTTTAATATAAAATCTTCAATTTGTCCTTCTTGCATTTTTGTTTCTTGTATACAAAATATGTCTGCATCTATTTTATAAAAAAAGTCTTCAAATCCTTTTTTTAAAACTGCTCTTAATCCATTTACATTCCATGATACTAATTTCATAAATTATTCCTCCAATTTAATAGTGTTTGTATTATATCATTCTTATCTAAAAAAGCAAATAGACATTTTTTATCTATTTGCTCTTATTATTCATACCATAAATTTTTTTACATATAATATACATAACATTCTAAATTTTTTCTACCAAATTGTAATGCTTGTAAATGAGTATTCATATATATATCTAGTTTATTATTTTGTATTGCTCCTCCTCTGTCTTGTACAATAAACCATCCACCATTTGGCTTATTTTTAAAGTATGGTATATATATTATAGTTCCAACAGGATATGCTTTTCCTGCAGCTATTGTATTCCAAGATGATGCTTTTACGCCAGAGGCTGTAATGCCATTTGTTTTTCCACAACATTTTTTACATGCACAATATGCAGATGTATTAAATGTTTTTATACTAGGTGTTTTCCCTATTACCTTTTTTGCTAAGGTATTATCTGATGTAGTAGCTATATTTTCTGCTTGTCTTGTTTGATTTGATCTTGATGTAACTGCTGATGTATTAACTTGAACTACTTTGTTAATTGCATCTTTTATAATTTTTTCTTCTAAAACTGTTCTTTCTATCTCAATTCCATTTCTATATTTTGCACGATAGGTAATTTCTTTTAATCCATTTTCACCTTTTACTAATATTTTACTATTAGCATCTGCTTGCCCTGAAGAATCTTTTGTAATAGTTTCATATGGGATTTCTATTTGCTCTTTTATTATTTTTTCAATAACTGGCGTATATTCCCCTAATAATTGCTCTATTGATACCTCACTATTTGCTTCTGCAAGTTTTATAATATCTTGTCCTTGTTCTATAGTTTTTGTAATTGTAATTGTTTTATTACTAGATAATTCTGATTCTTCATTTGGAACAACATTTTCTTCTGGTAATACTACAATATGATTTTCTTCTAATATTTCAGATATTTTTGTTTTAGTGGTAAATACATTTATTTCATAATGATTAGATAGAATAATTTTTACATGATTTACTTGTAAATTAGTAGCCATTACTCCTACACCAAACATTATAATTATTAAAATGACCATAAATACTATTCTTTTTATTGATAATGAGGCTTTTTCATTTTCTATCATTTGAATAATATCCCTCCTTCAAGTGATATCGTTATTATACACAAGCCGATATTATTTGTCAAATTTTGAACAAATTTAAAGTTTAGATATATTATTATATTATATGCTGCTTGTACTATAGGTATGACAATTTTTTAAAACTTGTTTTGTCTTTTTTGCAATTTTTATTGACTTTTACATTATATTATGATAATATTCTAACTGGGATTTAATCATTGGGAACCATTATATTTAAAGATAGGAGGTGAACCCCAATGGAAAATCAAGAAAACTTTTCTTTAATTATAGATATGTTTAAACAAATTAATAATTCTATATCTTCTTTATCTCAAAATCAAGTATTAATATGTGAAAAAATTAAACTTTTAGATGAGAAAATGGATACTAAATTTGCTACTATGGATGCTAAAATTGATAAGCTTAGACAAGATATGGATACTAGATTTGCTGCTATGGATGCTAAAATTAACAAGCTTAGGCAAGATATGGATACTAGATTTGCTGCTATGGATGCTAAAATTAACAAGCTTAGGCAAGATATGGATACTAAAATTGATAAACTTAGGCAAGATATGGATATTAAAATTGATAAACTTAGACAAGATATGGATATTAATTTTAATTTTGTTAGAAAAGATATATCTAATTTAAAATGTGATATTGATATTGTTTATGATTTAGAAATTAAGTCTAGTAAACAATTAAAACAATTAATGTAATAAGTTTATAATAAAATATGCATAAAAAAGCAAATATATTGTTAATAAAAAACAATATATTTGCTTTTTTTACATTATTACTTCTATTTCATTAATTTTACCATTATCTATTAACTTAATCTTCTTTTCTTTAATTTCTTCTCCATTTAATAAAAATTTTTCAATTCCTTTATTTTTGCCATTTGGGTTTTTTACTTTTATATTATATGTTGTTTCTTTATATTCGTATCTTATACTATATTCTTTCCAATTAGATGAGATCGCTGGTTTTATAGATAATATTCCTTCTTCTATTTTTAATCCTAATATATATTCTATTGCTGCTTTATACATCCAACTACTTGACCCTGTATACCACGTCCAACCTCCTCGTCCACTTAAGTTTCCTACTCCATATACATCTGCTGCTATTACATATGGCTCTACTTTATAACGTGACGTTGTTTCTTTTGTTTTTGTATGTTCTATTGGATTTATCATTTTAAAGTATTCAGTTGCCTTATCTCCAAATCCTAAAATTGCTTCTGCTATAATTACCCATATTGCTGCATGTGTGTATTGCCCACCATTTTCTCTTACTCCTGGTAAATATGCTTTAATATATCCTGGTTCTAATTCGCTTTTATCAAATGCTGGATCTAATAATTTTATTATTCCATTTTCTGCATCTACTAAATAATTTTCTAGACTTTGTATTGATATATATTTTTTATCATTGTCTCCTGCATCTGATATAATAGACCAACTTTGTGCAATACTATCAATTTTACATTCTTCATTTTGTATACTTCCTAAAATTTTTCCATCATCTGTGTATGCTCTTCTATACCATCTACCATCCCAACCTTCTGTATTTAAAGTTCTTTTTAAGTCTTGTTTTACTTTTGAATATTGTTCTACTTTTTTATCATCTTTTTTTTGCTCACATATTGGTATGAAACGGTTTAATATTTCATATAGGAAAAATCCAAGCCATATGCTTTCTCCTTTTCCTTTGTTTCCAACAGTACTAAATCCATCATTCCAATCTCCTGATCCAATCTTTGGTATTCCATGTTCCCCTAAGTTAATGCTTTTATCAATTGCTTTAATACAATGTTTATATATACTTTCTTTTAATTCTATTTTTGGATGAATATCATAATGTTCATCTTGTCCTTCTTCTAAATTAGGTCCTGTAACATATTCTACTTGTTCTTCTAATATGCTGTAATCTCCTGTAAAGTTTATATATTCTGCTACTACATAACACATCCATAATAAGTCATCTGAAAATCTTGTACGTATTCCTTTTTTAGTTTCTTCATGCCACCAATGTTCTACATCTCCTTCTATAAATTGATGACCAGCGTGTTTTAGTACTTGTTTTTTCATGAATTCTGGATTAATATATTTAATTCCCATTGTGTCTTGTAATTGATCTCTAAAACCAAATGCTCCTCCAGATTGATAAAATCCTGATTTTGCCCATAGTCTACTACAAATTGTTTGATAGCTAAGCCATCCATTTAATAAAATATTCATAGATTCTACTGGTGTTTTTACTTGAACTGTTTTTAATATATCATTCCAATATTTTTTCGTATTTTCTAATTCTTGTTTTGCATTTTCTATTATTGTATATTTATATGCTATTTCTTGCATTTTTTCCTTTGTTTCTTCTGAACCTAATATAAATATCATTTCTTTATCTTCAAATGCTTTTAATTCTATTTCCATTTCTATTGCAATACATGAAGATACTCCTATTGAATTTTGATTATCTAATGTTTCTCTTTTTAATGATTCTGGATAAATAAGATTTCCTTCTCCAATAAAATTCTTTTTGTCTCCTGTATATGATTTTATATTTAGACTGCTTGATATATAACAATTTGATTTTTCAATTTCCCTCATATATTGATTTTTAGCATATATTATATTTTTGTCTTGATCAAATTCTAATAATATAGCACCATTTGTTTTTGTACAATCTTCTCCTAATACTGGCTTTATATAGTAAATTATTTTTAGGTTCCTTTTTTCTGATAATGTATTTTTTAGTCTTATAATTGATACTTTTATATTATCATTTATTGGCACAAATGTGGTTTGCTCTTGTAATAATCCCATTTTTATATTGCTAAATTTACTGTACCCAAATCCATATGTTATATAATATTCATCTTCATCTTGGTTTAGATTTGGACAAAGTGTCCATTGTTTTTGATATTTTTTATCTTTTATATAAATTATCTCTGATGGAACATCTAATATGCTATTGTTTGTCCATTCAGTTAATCTGTTTAATCTACTGTTTTTATACCAAGTATATCCTGAATTATTATTTGTAATAATGGTTCCAAAGTTTGGATTTGCAAGTACATGACTCCAAGAAACGTTTGGTTTTATATTTTTTGTCATTTTTATTGTATATTCTTTACCATTATTACTAAATCCGCCATATTCATTATAATAAATTAGTTCATCTGTATTAACTAAATTAGTTTTTGTTTCAAAGTTAGGAATTGATATTTGTTTTATTTCTTCATAGTTTTTCTTTTTTATAGTATCTAAATAATCCTCTTCTAAGTCATGTAAAATTGTTTTTAGGTTTCCTTTGTGTGCATCAATTATAAAATTTGCACAAAATTCCAATAAATCCAAATCTTCTATTTCATTTGAGTTTAATATAAAAATACCACTTCTTTGATTTAATAAATATGCTAGATGTTTGTTTAGAATTTCTGTTTCTATCATTTCTTTTACATATCTTTCATATACATTTTCTTCTTCATTTATTATAACTAAATCAATTTCTATATTTTTTACTCTCATGTACTCATATGCCTTTAGAATTTCTTTCATAACATACGAATCATTTACATCTTTTATTTTTACAATTAGAATTGGAAAATCCGCTGAAATTCCATATTTCCATAAGTCTTGTATATGATAGATTTTATCTTTATAATGATATAGTTTTTTTAATGGGTTTTGAAGTATTAGGTAAGACATTAATTTTTGATAAACTTCTATATCTTTTCCTTTTATTCCTAAATATCTTGCTTCTTCTTCTATACGTACTTTTGATAATTCAAATGCTTTTTCGGTATTTTCATTGTTAATATATATTTTTAGATTTTCTTCTATTTGTTCTTTTTGTTCAGCAATAGTAATTATTAAATGAAAACTTACTTTTTCTTGTGGTTTTATTGTGATTGTTCTTTTTAATGCAATAATTGGTGATGTGGTTAATCCTAATGTTTTTGAAAAAGGAATAGAATCTTTTATCATTTCTGGTATACCTATTGATGCTCCCCCATTTAAACGTTCTTGGTCAATTTCATATTCTAGTTCTCCTATTGTTTCATGGCTAGTATATAAATTAACTCCTAAATAAATTTCTTTTGTTTCCCCTCTTTTGTTTCGTTTTACTAAAATAGAATTTGTATCATTTAGATACTCATATTTTAAGAATAAATTGTTAAATGCCATATGTGAATAGTCTTGTTCTTTATTTGAAAGTACTGGTTCAAATATACTAGAAATTTCTAAAGTTTCTTCTACATTCCCTGTGTTTTCTAATGTTAGTGTACGTATTTCTACCGGTTGCTCTGGTGCAGTAATAATTTTACATGTTGTAATAATGTTTTCATCATTTCTAATAAATTTGTCTTGGTCTGGTAAAAATTGTACCTCATATTTATCTGGTTTTACTATATCTTGTCTATAAATAGTACTCCATATTCTTTTTGTTCTAATATTTTTAATGTAGAAACTAATTCCTTGAGGAAAATCATTTGTATTTTTATAACGGTTTATATATATGTTTTTATATTTACTAAATCCTTCTCCTTTTTCATTAATACATATTGTATAGTTTTCATTTGAGATTATGTTTAGATTGTTTAAGTTTTCATTTGGTTTTGTATAAATTCTTTTTGTGTAATTTTGATAGTCTATTGTTTTTAGTTTTTCTGGTTTTTCCTTTTTTTCTTTTGTAATAATTACATCTTCTGGCATTATTTCTTGTAATAAAATATCTACTGCTTTTATTTGTGGTTGTTCCATAAATCTTTCTTGTAATATGTTATTGTTTATTAAATTATTTATTGAAAGTAATATTAATGCTTGATGATGTGCCATATAAGTTTTGACAATTTCATATTTTTGATTTATTCCCAATCTTCTAGGTGTATAATCTATTGCTTCATATAGTCCAAATTTGCCTATCATTCCATTTTGTTCTAATATTTTTATATTTTCTACTACTTCTTTTGGGTAATCTTGAAGTGCTAACATACTTCCATAAGAACTTACTACCATTTCATCTGCAAGTCCTCTTTTTAAACCAAGCCATGGTATTCCAAAGGCTTTATATTGATAGTTTGAATTTAAATCTTTTAAATTAAATGCAGATTCTGAAATTCCCCAAGGAATTCCTAATTTTTTCGCGTATTCTTTTTGACTCATTATCATGAATTTACAAGATTCATCAAGTAGGCTTCCTTCGTATTTTCTAATATTTATATTTGGCATTAAATATTCAAATGCTGTTCCTGACCAAGATACTAATCCTTTATATCCTTTTAACATAGTAAGTGTTCTACTTAAATTTTGCCAATGTTTTGAAGGAACTTCATGTTTTGCTATTGCTACAAGGCTTGCTTGTCTTGCCTCAGATGCTAGTAAGTCATAATAAGAATCTGTTAATTTGTTTTCTTCTACATGAAATCCTATTGAAAAAAGCCTTTTGCTACTATCATATAAATAACTAAAATCTGTTTTTGTAATAAGTTCTTTTGTTATTTTTATTAGTGTTTGTATTTGTAGTTCTTTTATTTTTTCTTTTTGATTTTCATATACATTTTCTAAAAAGTCTTTTAATATATATATATACCCTACAAAGTTACCACTATCTACTGTTGAAATATATCTTGGTATTAGTGGTTCTAATGTTTTTGTATTATACCAATTGTATAGATGACCATTCCATTTTGCTAATTTTTCTATTGTTATTAAAGTATTGTTTATCATTTCTATGGCTTTTTGTAAATCTATATATCCTAAATCA
>CANAQC010000037.1 GCA_947363765.1 uncultured Clostridium sp.
GGCTCTACAATTTCTTCGCCAACTTCATTGATGAAGCCATACTTGCCATTCAATTTCACTCTTGCAAATCCATTATTGAAGTCTCCTACAGCATCATACTTAGGTTCTACTACTTCTACAACTTCGCTCCGGCTTAGCTCCGTTGTTGTAGCTGCTGTTACTGTTATTATGTTACTTGACAGTGCTCCTGCTACTATTATACTAATAATAAAAGCCATTAAAATTTTTTTGAAGTTTTTCATAGTCTACTTCCTCCTTTTTGATTTACTATACCTCTTTGGGCTTGTTGTGTTCGTTATTATATCACATTATGTAATTTAATGCAAATTTTCCAATACTTCTATATATAGATTGCGATATTCATTGCACATTTTCTTATTAAAAATCTTTAGAAACTTTAGAAGAAGTTGCAAAAGGTAATGCAAATAAAATATTTATTCCTTTTGAAGCAACAAAAGCACTTTCTAGTTTAGGTACTATTAAAGAAGTTTTTAAAGATGACGAAAAGAAAAAATAAGAAAAGTGATTTTGTTACATGTTGCCAAACTTAGCAAGTATAGTTTGATAAAGATTAAAAGGGAATTCGATAATCGAATTCCCTCTTGTTACTTCGTTAATATTAGTAACTTGAATAACTTTTATAACTCCCCATTTGCCATTTAATTTCACGGCAACAAATCCATTCTCGAAGTCCCATGCATCGTCATATTGGATCTCTACTACTTCTTCGCCAATTTCATTGATGAAGCCATATTTGCCATTTAATTGCACTTTTGCAAATCCATCATAGAAGTCCCATGCATCGTCATATTGGATCTCTACTACTTCTTCGCCAGTTTCATTGATAAATCCCAACCTGTCATTTAATTGTACTCTTGCAAATCCATTCTTGAAGCTCCATGCATCGTCATATTGGATCTCTACTACTTCTTCGCCAGTTTCATTGATGAAGCCATACTTGCCATTCAATTCCACTATTGCAAATCCATTCTTGAAGCTCCATACATCGTCATATTGGATCTCTACTACTTCTTCGCCAGTTTCATTGATGAAGCCATACTTGCCATTCAATTCCACTCTTGCAAATCCATTCTTGAAGCTCCATGCATCGTCATATTGGATCTCTGCTACTTCTTCGACAAATTCATTGATGAAGCCATACTTGCCATTCAATTCCACTCTTGCAAATCCATTCTCTAAGTAGTTTACCAAATCATACTTTGCCTCTACTACTTCTTCGCCAGTTTCATTGATGAAGCCATACTTGCCATTCAATTCCACTTCTGCAAATCCATTATAGAAGTCCTCTACCCAATCATACTTTGGCTCTACTACTTCTTCGCCAGTTTCATTGATAAAACCCAAATGATCATCTAATTGCACTCTTGCAAATCCATTATGGAAGTCCCATGCATAGTCATATTGGATCTCTACTACTTCTTCGTCAGCTTCATTGATGAAGCCATACTTGCCATTCAATTCCACCATTGCAAATCCATTCTCGAAGTCCCCTGCACCGTCATATCGAGGCTCTACTACTTCTTCACCAGTTTCATTGATGAAGCCATACTTGCCATTCAATTTCACTATTGCAAATCCATTATAGAAGTCATATACCCAATCATACTTTGGCTCTACTACTTCTTCGCTAGCTTCATTGATGAAACCATACTTGCCATTTAATTCCACTCTTGCTAATCCATTATAGAAGTCCCCTACCCAATCATACTTTGGCTCTACAATTTCTTCGCCAGCTTCATTGATGAAACCATACTTGCCATTCAATTTCACTATTGCAAATCCATTATGTAAGTCCCATACCTTGTCATATTGGAGCTCTATAATTTCTTCGCCAGTTTCATTGATGAAGCCATACTTGCCATTCAATTCCACCATTGGAAATCCCTTATAGAAGTCCTCTACCCAATCATACTTTGGCTCTACAATTTCTTCGCCAATTTTATTGATGAAGCCCCATTTGCCATTCAATCTCACGGCAGCAAATCCATTATAGAAGTCCCCTACCCAATCATACTTTGGCTCTACTACTTCTTCGTAAGCTTCATTGATGAAACCATACTTGCAATTCAATTCCACTCTTGAAAATCCATTATGGAAGTCCCATACATTGTCATACTTTGGCTCTACTACTTCTACAATTTCGCTCCGGCTTAGCTCCGTTGTTGTAGCTGCTGTTACTGTTATTATGTTACTTGACAGTGCTCCTGCTACTATTATACTAATAATAAAAGCCATTAAAATTTTTTTGAAGTTTTTCATAGTCTACTTCCTCCTTTTTGCTTTACTATACCTCTTTGGGCTTGTTATGTTCATTATTATATCACATTATGTAATTTAATGCAAATAAAATATTTATTCCTTTTGAAGCAACAGAAGCACTTTCTAGTTTAGGTGCTATTAAAGAAGTTTTTAAAGATGACGAAAAGAAAAAATAAAACCAAAATCACTAGCATAATATATAGCTAGTGATTTTTATTTTATTTTTTTTAACTGAAAGTCTAAATAATCTGCACTAATTAAACAAAATTCTATGTTCTCTATATTACCTTCTATAGCATCTTTATGAGAATGTGAATGTAGGTGCCCATAGAAACATTTTTTTACATTATACTTTTTCATTGTTTCTACAAATTTTAGTTCAGATTTATTTAATAATGCTGAATTAGTAATTGGCGGATAATGCATAAAAACATAAATTGGTTTTTCTTCTCCAAATTTTGTAATTCCCTCATTAATAGATAATTCTAATCTTCCTAATTCACGATTTAAAATTTTACATTCTCCTTCTAAATCATTTAATGTCCATCCTCTTGTTCCTGTTAATATAATATCTTCATATAGAAAACTATTATTAAATAAAATATCTATTGTATTAAAATTATTTTTTTGAAAATATTCCTTCATTTTTGTTATAGTAGTCCACCAATAATCGTGATTCCCTTTTAGTAATATTTTTTTTCCTGGTAACTCATTTAAATATTTAAAATCTAAATAAGCATCTTCTAAATTCATTGCCCAAGAAAAATCACCTGACAATACTACTAAATCTTCTTTGCTTACTTTTTTTAGCCAATCTTTTTTTATTTTCTGTTCATGATTTTCCCAATTATCTCCAAAAATATTCATCGGTTTTGGATTTTTGAATGATAAGTGTAAATCTGCTATTACATATATAGACATAGGCTTTCCTTTCTTCTATATTTTTAAATTTGGAATTGCATTTAAGGACAAATCTGAATAATTTCCTTTTATAAAATTGTAATATCCAGCTACTGCTATCATTGCTGCATTATCTGTACAAAATTTTAATTCTGGATAAAATACCTCTATTCCTTCTTCTTTTCCCATATTTAAAAATTGCTCTCTTATATAAGAACTTGCAGATACTCCTCCTGCTAATGCTAATTTATTAACTTTTAAATGTTTTAATGCTTTTTTAGTATTACAAATTAACATATCTGTTGTAGTTTTTGCAAAACTCGCACATAAATCAGATTTATTAATATTAGGATTTTTATGATGTAAATTTAATATAGATGTCTTTATTCCACTAAAACTAAAATCTAGGCTATCTTCAAAATATGTATGTGGTAAACAAATATTAGGTTGTCCATTTTTAGCTAGTTTATCGATTTTAGGACCTCCTGGATATTGTAGACCTATTACTCTTGCTACTTTATCAAATGCTTCCCCGTATTGCATCATCTCGAGTACGAGCCAATATTTCAAATTCTGTATAATCTTTTATATAAATAAGATGTGTATGTCCACCAGAAATTACTAAACATAAAAAAGGAGGCTCTAATTCCTTACTAGTAATATAATTTGCTGCAATATGTCCTTCTATGTGATTTACTCCTATAAGAGGCTTGTTTAAGGCAAATGCTAATGCCTTTGCATATGAAACACCTACTAGCAATGCACCAACAAGTCCTGGACCATATGTAGGACAAATTGCATTAATTTGTGAAAAAGAAACTTTAGCTTGTTTTAATGCTTCTTTTGTAACAGTAGAAATTGATTCTACATGATTTCTTGATGCAATTTCTGGAACTACTCCTCCAAATTGTTTGTGAATATCAATTTGAGAATGGATGACATTGGAAAGAACTTCTCTTCCATTTTTTACAACTGCTACAGAAGTTTCATCACAACTTGATTCAATTCCTAAAGTATAAATATCTTTCTTCATTGTTATTTTCCTTTTTTATCCTTTAAATTTTGTTTTATTGAATATATGATTACATTACATTACATTCTATACAATACCAAATATAATTCCTATTAGATTAAATAATCCTGTTGTAATCCAAGATATAATTGGTGAAATAATTCTTCCTGCAAGACCTGTTATCCATAAAATTAAAAATGCAATATAAAAGTATTGTTGATAAGTATCTATCCATGTTTTTACTTTATAAGACATAAAGTTTCTAAAAATTTTACTACCATCTAATGGTGGAAGTGGAATTAAGTTAAATACTCCAAGTCCTATATTTACAATTGCCGCTGATTGAATCATAAGCATAATATAAAATCCAATTTGTGATGTAATAAAGTTTGGTATAAATTTGGCAATAGCAAAATAAATAATTGTAAATACAATTGCTAATATAAAATTTATAATAGGTCCTGCAACAGAAACAATAGCTTCTCCTGCTGACATTGAATATTTTCTATCAAAATTTCTTGGGTTAATTTGTACAGGTTTTCCCCATCCAATATGTGCAAAAATAAGAAGTACAAATCCGAACTGGATCTAAATGACTTGTTGGGTTTAAATTTAGTCTTCCTTGCATTTTAGGTGTATCATCTCCTAATTTATATGCACTATATGCATGAGCAAATTCATGAAATGTAATTGCTATTATAACACCTGGAAGTGTTAATAATAAACTTACAATTTCTATCCTTGTCATACTTACTAATCCATAAATTATACTAATTCCTAAAATAATGTATAAAAATCTTTTATCATATGAAAAATGAAACATAATCTCTCTCCTTTTTCCTATTATAAATTTTTAGTCTATAAGTCATCTGTCTTATATAATATATATCCCTAATATAAATAGCTATTGTCAATTCCCTTCATATATATTTCTCTATCTTCTATATTATTAGTTAAACTTTCTTTTAATAAATCTAGATAAATTATTTTACATCATTAAACTTTATTAAAACTTTAAGATCTAAATAAGTTACTCAACTTCCTTAGTTACTTGTTTTATTGTTGATATATAACTTTCTAGTTTTTCATCAAGTCTTTTTTGACACTTTTCCAATATGTAAACTAATTGTTCTAAATCTCCTGTTGTTTGAGCCTCATATAAAGCCTCTCTATATTCTTTATTATATTCATCATCAATAGCAATTAAATCAATGTTATTTTCTAAACATTGTCTAAGTATAATAAATCTTCCTATTCTTCCATTTCCATCTTGAAAAGGGTGTATATGTTCAAATTTTTGATGAAAGTCAGCTATAGAATAAATATCTTTTTTGTTTTGTTTCCAATCTTCGAGCAAATTATATATACTATTTTCAACTAAATATGGTTCACACAATTTTAAATCTGTTTTAGAAAGTCTATTGTTGTATTTCTTCCATTTTCCAATATTATCTATTTCATCGTCCACAGTTCCTTTTTTCAATAATCTATGCCACTGCCATAATAAATATTTATCAAATGGATCTTTTAGTGTATCTATTACATTGTCAAATAATTCTAATGAATTGTTAGTTTCTATTACATCATCTAAAAAATGTTCACCGATTAACTTGTTTTCGCTCTAAAAGATCAATTAAATTTTCTTTACTAAAAGTGCTTCCTTCAAGTTTATTTGAATGGTATAGGTATTCTATTTTAATAGCATCATATACTGAATTTTTTATTTTAGATAATTTTTGCATAGTATTAATAGATATCTTCATAGACTCACCCCTTTACTAATTTAGTATTCATAATTACGCCTTTACTTTAATTCATTATTTTATTAATAAGTGTTATTAAGAGGTTTCATTGTTGGGAATAATAATACATCACGAATTGATGCTGAATCTGTTAATAACATAATAAGTCTATCTATTCCCATTCCTAATCCTCCTGTTGGTGGTAGACCAATTTCTAAGCTTTGTACAAAGTCTTCATCCATCATATTGGCTTCTTCATCTCCTGCTTCTCTTGCCTCTGCTTGTTTTTTAAATCTTTCATATTGATCAATTGGATCATTTAATTCTGAATATGCATTTGCGTATTCTCTTCCTCCAATAAATAATTCAAATCTTTCAGTTAGTCTATTATCAGATGACTTTCTTTTTGTTAATGGTGATACTTCTACTGGATAATCACATATAAATGTTGGCTGGATTAGTGTTTCTTCTACATATTCTTCAAAGAATATATTTATAATATGTCCTCTTGTTTTTTTCATATCATCTACTTCAAGTTTTCTTTCATTTGCTAATTTTATTGCTTCTTCATCTGTATTTATATTATTAAAGTCAATTCCTGTTACTTCTTTAATTGCATCTATCATTGTTATTCTTTTCCAAGATGGTGTTAAGTCAATGTCTGTTCCTTGATAATTAATTTTAGTAGTTCCTAAAATGTTCTTAGAAATAGTAGCTACCATTTCTTCTGTAATATTCATCATGTCATTATAATCTTCGTAGGCAGCATATAATTCCATTGATGTAAATTCTGGATTATGTTTTAAGTCCATTCCTTCATTCCTAAATAGCCTACCAATTTCATATACTTTGTCGAATCCACCAACAATTAATCTTTTTAAATAAAGCTCTGGTGCAATTCTTAAATACATATCAATATCTAATGTATTATGATGTGTTATAAATGGTCTTGCCGTTGCTCCACCTGCAATAGTATTTAAAATTGGTGTTTCTACTTCTATATATCCTTTATTATCTAAAAAATTTCTCATTTCTTTAATAATTTTACTTCTCAATTCAAATGTTTTCTTTACTTCTGGATTCATAATTAAATCTGTATATCGCATACGATAACGTAAGTCTGTATCTTTTAATCCGTGAAATTTTTCTGGAAGTGGTCTTAATGATTTAGAAAGTAATGTTACATTTTTGGCATGTACTGAGATTTCTTCAGTTTTTGTTTTAAATACAAATCCTGTAATTCCAATAATATCACCAATATCATATGTCTTAAATGCTTTATAACTTTCTTCTCCTAAGTCGTTAATACTAATATAACTTTGTATTTTTTCATCACAATCTTGAATAGTGCAAAAAGACGCTTTTCCCATAATTCTTTTTGCCATAATTCTACCAGCAATTGTCACATCTTTTTGTTCAAATTCTTCAAATTTATTTTTAATTTCTCCTGCTGTATTTGTTCTATTAAATTTTGTAATTTCGAATGGATTTTTTCCATTTGCTTGTAATTCTTCTAATTTTTCTCTTCTTACTTGCATTAAATGGTTAATATCTAATTCTTGTTCTTCATTTTGATTGTTTTTAATTTCACTCATTTTATTTCCTACCTTTTTCTTTATAATATTTTCTATTATACTCTACAACCCATAGAATGTAAACCATTATTATATAATTTTTCCTAGTATTTTTAATTGTTGAAATTTATATATTAATTTTAAAATACTAAAGAAAAGACGAAGAATTTTTCATTCTCCGTCTTTTCCCTATTAACCCCAGTACCGCCAGAAAGTATTACCACCAATTTTGACACATACCTTTATATTGTCATATTTTCCTTTAGCATATACTTCTTCTGATACTGCATCGAGGTTCGAGAAATACAAGGCACCACCCTTCCAGTATTTTTCATTGTAAAGTCCTTTTCTTAAAGCTTCCTTTTTAAGGAGTTCTTCTGTTACATTAGAATCCTCTACAAAAACTTTTTGATAGACTTCGTCCATTTTAGGAATAGAATCCATATCTATAGGATCTCCATTTTGCTTTATTGGAACACCATTTTTGACTGTCTCAAATTGACCTTTTTGATTACATACTAAAATAGTATCATCTGGAAAATCAGGATGCCTTTTTCTATTCCTGATAACCTCTGCCACTAGTATTTGATTAGATGGCTTTGTTCCTGCTTCTAAATATGTAATGGCTTCAATCAATCTTTTTTCTTCTTCTTTTAGTTTTTGAATATCTTCTTTACGAATAGATACAAAACTATTCCAGTCAAATTCTGGTAATTCCTGTAGCTTGTCCTCCTTTTTTAGATTACTTGGCTCTCCTTCAATGGGTACATCTGGGAGATTTTCCAAAAAGTATAGGTCTAGTGTTGGTAATACCATAGGTATTATTAACATTGCTATTACCATTGCTTTAAAAATTAATCCTATTCCTTCCCGAATTTTCTCCTTACTGAAATACTGCATTTTGTTTTTCTTCTCCTCCTTTTCTTTTTTTCCTTTGACTAGCTTTTTAAAATAAACTAAAAAACTATTTTGTACAAAGGGTATTGGTCAAATGCCAATAACTTTCAAAATTATATCATTAGTTTTAAATAAAAGTCTACCCTATTTTTTTCCATTTTTGAAAATTATTGAAATTTTAAAATGGAGAACGCAAAGAATGTTAAATATATTTTACATAAAATTTCACTTTATATTTCATTTATATTGCTTTAAATTACATTTCATGTTAAACTATAAAATATGGTTATATAGTATATTCTATTTAATTTTAGGAGGAAATTATGGTAAATAAGCAAGAACTTGAAGAAGTATTGCAACAAATTATGGATACGTTTGAGGATAATCCTTCTAACTGTGTTAAAACTTACACATCATCAAGTGGGAAAGAATTTGAAATATCAAAATACGATATAGATTGCTTTTCACGGATGGGGCACATGAAAAAAGAATATATACGATGTATTCTGAATGCTCAAAATATGAAGTTTTAATATCATTTTTTATGTATCTTTTAATTACCAAACAAGAACACCAAATTCTAATTTTGGTGTTCTTGTTTTAATTGCCTTGCGTGTTCTAAGGCAATATCTGTTATTGTTCCGCTTGCAATTCTTGCAATTTCATATATGGTACCTTCTTCATTTAATAGATTAATATTTGTTTTTGTTATTTCATTTTCTATAGTTTTATAAATATTGTAATTATAGTCTCCACTTGCAGCAATTGGAGCTAAATGTGTTACACATAATACTTGATGATGTTTTGCAATTTGTTTCATTTTTTTTGCTACTCTATTTGCAGCAATTCCACTAATTCCTGTATCGATTTCATCAAACACAAGAACTGGGACTTTGTCTACACATGCAAGTATATTTTTAATTGCAAGCATAATTCTAGACATTTCTCCACCAGATGCGATTTTGATTAATGGTTTAAAGTCTTCTCCTTTATTTGTTTTTATTAAAAATTCTACTTTGTCTAATCCATTTTTATGAAAATCTTTTTTTTCATCAAACATAACTTGTACTAAAAAGCTAGATTGTTTCATTTCTAAGTCTTGTAATTCTTGACTTATTTTTGTTGATAAAATTTCAGCTTGATTTTGTCTAATGATATTCATTTGTTTTGAAAGTTTTAACATACTAAAGTCTAGTTCTTCTATTTTTATTTTTAAGGATTCTCTATATTCTTCTAAATTTTCTATTTGTTTTATTTGATTTTGTATTTCTTCTTTATATTTTAGTATATCTTCTATTGTATTGCCATATTTTCTTTTTAATGAAAATATTAAATCTAATCTTATTTCTACTTTTTGTCTTTCTTCTTCATCAAATTCAATATCTTCTTTTAATATGCTAATATCTCTTGATAATTCTTGTAAATCATAATAAATACTTTTTAAATTATTTAATTTTTCTTCATAACTACTATCTAAATTTTCTATTTTTTCTAATGCTTTTATAGCGTTTGAAATAGAATCTATTGCATGTTCACCAACTTCAATATCTACCTCTTTTAATCCTTCTGAAATTTTTTCTGAATGTAATATTTTAGTTCGTATATTATCTAATTGTTCTTCTTCTTCTATTTTTAAGTGTGCTTCTTCTATTTCATTTAATTGATATTTTAGCAAATCTAATTTTCTTTGTTTTTCTTTATCATCTCCATAGTTTTGTTTTAGCTCTTGTTTTAGTTTACAATATTCTTCATATTGTATATGATATTCTTCTTTTATTTTTGTTAATTCTTCATTTTTAGAAAATTCATCTAAGTATTGTATATGTGAAGATGAATCTAAAATTGTTTGATTATCTAGCTGTCCATGTATATTTATAATATCTTGCATAAATTCTTTTAATTCATTTACTGTAACCATTCTTCCATTAATTTTACATAAGTTTCTACCAGTATTAAATATTTCTCTTGATACAATAATATTTCCATTATCTGAATTTTGATAATTTGGCAAATATAAGCACATTTCTACAAATGAATACTCTTGTCCTTTTCTTATCATTTCTTTTGAAAATCTTCCTCCAGCAATAATTAATAAAGAGTCAATTATTAATGTTTTACCTGCTCCTGTTTCTCCTGTTAAAACATTTAATCCTTTATTTAAATTTATACTTATATCATCAATAATTCCAATATTTTGAATATGTAAATTAGATATCATATTTTACTCCTTCTTTTTTAATTCTTTATGTGCTTTTTCTACTATTTGTCCTATTTGTCGCCTTATATTAAAAAGCTCAAAATTTGTTTTGTTCTTTTTTAGTTCTAATAGATATTCAATGTTACCAGCTAGACCTTTTATTGGAGAATATTCTAATCCCAAAATTTCAAATTGTAAACTATTTGCATATAAGGCAATTTTTTCAATTACTTTTAAATGTGCTTTTTTATCTTTTACTACTCCATTTTTATTAACATATTCCCTACCTACCTCAAATTGTGGTTTTATTAGTATAACCATTAGACCATTTTGTGTTAATAGTTCATATGCTTTATCTAAAATTTTTGTTAATGATATAAATGAAACATCTATAGATATGAAGTCTATTTTTTCAAATTTTTCTACTCTAACTTCTTTTATATTAGTTCCTTCTAAATTAATTACTCTGTTATCTTTTTTTATACTTTCTGCTAATTGGTTATGTCCTACATCAATTGCATATATTTTATTTGCTCCATTTTGTAGCATACAATCTGTAAATCCACCTGTTGATGCACCTATATCCATACATATCTTGTTTTGTAAGTTAATTTTAAATATATTTATTGCCTTTTCTAATTTTAATCCACCACGGCTAACAAAAGGTAGGGTTTCTCCTCTTATTTCTATTTTACAAGTATCTTCTACTATTTTACTTGGTTTTTCAATAAGTTTACCATCTATATAAACACATTTATTTTCAATTGCATATTTTGCTTTTTGTCTTGTTAAAAATATTTTCTTTTCCACTAATATGCTATCAATTCTATTTTTCATAATGCCTCCTATTGTAGCAAATTTTTGTTCGTTTTTATTATATCGTATTTTTATTTTTTGTCAATAGTTTTATTATTAGTTTTAAAATTTTTACATTAAAAATAAAGCACTTATATTTTACATAACAAAAAAACTTACTATCTTATATCCTAGTAAGCTCTTTTCTATTCAACGCACAAGTTAAAGCAAAACCTCCAACAAAGAAATAAAAATTTGTATTTAATTTGGTGTGGTGACCCGTACGGGAATCGAACCCATGATTCAGCCTTGAGAGGGCTGCGTCTTAACCGCTTGACCAACGGGCCATAGATATGCTATATAGTTATAACATATTTTTTAATCATTCGTCAATTCTTTTCCAAAATTTATACACTTTTCTATAATTCTATTTAGTCTTTCATTTTGGTTTGTTAAATACAAATATCCTATTAAACCTTCAAATGCTGTAGCATACATATATTGTGTTATATTAGCATTTTTTGGTATATGGTGATTTTGTACATTTCTTGATCTTTTAACTATTGTTTGTTCTTCTATAGTTAAATCTTGCATTATGTTTTCTAATATGTGTGCTTGAGCACTAGCTTTTACATATTTTATTGATTCTATATGTAACTTATGTGGATTTAACTTAGTAGTGTCTACTAAATATGTACGAATACATAGTTCATATACTGCATCTCCTATATAGGCCCATACAAGTGGTGACATTAAATTTATTTCTTCATTTGGTTTTGTTTTTAGTATATCAAAAATTGTTTCCATCTAATTATTCTCCTAGTTTATTTTCTCTAAAGTTATTTTACCTATTTTTCCATTTCTAAAATCATCTATTATAATATTTGCTATTTTTTCTTCATCTATATATCCACCAGAAATAATAGCACCTCTTTTTTTAGCAATTTGATTCATCACTTCTGCTATTTGTTCGTTTGAATTTTGAATGTTTTTCTTTATATTTTGTATATCTTCTTTTGTTAATTTATATCTTTGTAATAGCTTTTCTTGTTCGTGCTCTAATAACCATTTTACAATATAAAATCCAATTTCTGTTTTTTCTAATATCTCATCTTTAATTGTACCTGTAAAAGATAAATTTAGAGCTACTTCTTTAGATTCAAATTTAGGCCATAATATACCTGGTGTATCTAATAATTCAATTCCTTCCATTATTCGAATCCATTGCTTTTGTTTTGTAAATCCTGGCTTATTTCCTACTCCTGCTGATGCTTTTTTTGATATACGGTTAATTAAAGAAGATTTTCCTACATTAGGAATTCCTAAAATCATAACACGTATAGATTTTCCTATTCTTCCTTTTTTAATAATTTGTTCTAAATTCTCATTTGCTATTTCTTTTATTTTTTTTACTAAATTTTCAATTCCTATTCCTTGATTAGAATCTGTTAGAATTGCATTTATTCCTTGATTTTTAAAATAATTTACCCATTTTTTATTTTCTCTTTCATCTGCTAAATCACATTTATTTAATATAACAATTCTTTTTTTATTATTAATAATTTCTTGTAAATCTGGATTTTGACTTGAAATTGGTATTCTCGCATCTAACAATTCTAATACAATATCTATTAATTTCAAATCTTCCATTATTTGTCTTCTTGTTTTTGCCATATGTCCTGGATACCAATTAATGTTCATTTATTTACTCCTTTAATAATTACGATATTCATTTTGATCTAATCTTTTGTCTAATTTTCTATCATATTGTTCATTTTTATAAAACCAATCTGTTTTTTTGTCTATTGGATGGTTTGTTCTATTTTTATCAATTAGCATATTAAATACAACAGCTATTGGTAGTATCATTCCTAAAAAAGATGCTATTATATTTGCATAATCTGTTATAATTTGATTTTGTCCGAATAATTCCTATAATAGTTTTATATAAATCTACTCCAAAATACATACTATATGAAATAAGATATAAAATTGCTCCAATTAATTTTCTTTTACTTACAAGACCTATACTAAGTAAACTAACAAATAGCAATATTATTTCCATGTTCATATTTAAAACTTTGAAACCTATATCAATCCCCATACTCTGGCAAAATGCCACTACTATTCTAAAAATCCAAAACATTATCATAAAAATTAATAATAGATAACTTGGTATACTTCTCATTCTTATTTCCCCACTTTCTAAAACATTTTTATTTTAGCATATTATGCTTTTTTTTACAAGATTGGTCAATTTTATATGTGATTAATTTATGATAAGATCACCCTAAGAGAATATCTGATGAAAAGTTCAC
>CANAQC010000038.1 GCA_947363765.1 uncultured Clostridium sp.
AATAATGCTAATTTTAGCAGGAATAGTATTAAGTCTAACAATAGGAGAAAATGGACTTATTAAAAAAAGCCAAAATGTAGGGGAAGAATATGAAAAAGCAGTTATAAAAGAAGAATTAGAAACAAATATTTTAGATATACAAGTAGGTAACTATAAAAATATAACAATGAAAGATATAATAGAACAGTTAATTACAAAATGTAATGGAATACAATGGCTAGATACAGATTCTTTAGAGCCAATAGGAGAATATAAAGGATATAAGTTTAAAGTAAAAAGTGATTATACAGTAGAGGTAATACTAAAATTAGAAGAAGGCAAGACGGAAATAACAATAGATGGAGCAACAATAGAACCGTTAAATAATGTAGAGATTTTATTAAAATGTATAGGATATGTCAATAATAGAATAGATACTATAGAAAAACTAATACAAGATACAGAACTTGTAAAACAATTAATAGAAAATGAAAATTCACTAATTTACATAGTACGAAGTAAAGAAATATTAGAAACTATTGAACAAATAAGTCAATTAAATGAATTATTACAACAAAAACAAAAAAATCCACCTAAAATGACATCAAATTCATCATCTATATTATATAGTAGTTATCACAATTGCCAACCTTATCAAGCATTTGACCAAAATAATTCTACATATTGGAGACCTACTGATGGCGAAAAAATACAAAACTCTTACTTAGTATATCGATTTTCAGAGCCTAGAAGATGTTATAAAATAAAAATATTGTTTGGATATACTGTTATAGATGGAAAAGAATTTAATTATATTTTTCAAGGAAGTACAGATGGAAAAAATTGGACTAACATAACAGATGAATTAATACATAAAAATAAAGGAGAGTATCAAATATATACAAATGATATTAATAAATATTTATATTTTAGATTTAAAGGTGTTTCCGGTGCTACTATGCATGAAGCTGGTCGATGGTCTGTTTGTATAAATGAATTAGTATATTATTGTATATAATATATAAAAAATACAATAAAAAAATTATATAATTGCTTGAATATTTATAAAAAAAGTTATATAGTAATTAGGGTATCAAATTGATACCCTAAAATAAGTATAAGGGAGAGAATACTATGAATATTATTATGTTAGGTGCACAAGGAACAGGTAAAGGAACTGTTGCAGGAATATTAAGTCAAAAATTAGGAATTCCTCAAATATCAACAGGAGATATTTTTAGAAAAAATGTTAAAGAAGAAACGAATCTTGGTATTGAGGCAAATAAATATATGAAAAATGGACAATTAGTTCCAGATGAAATTACAGTACCAATGGTTGCAAACCGTTTAGAAGAGGATGATGCTAAAAATGGTGTTATTTTAGATGGATTTCCAAGAACCATTGCACAAGCTGAAAAGTTAGATGAAATGTTAAATAAAAAAGGAAACAAAATTGATTTAGTAATTAATTTAACAACACCAAGAGAAGAAATTATAGAAAGAATTTTAACAAGAAGAGTATGCTCAAACCAAGATTGCAAAGCAACATATAATATTGTAATGCATCCACCAAAGGTTGAAGGAATTTGTGATAAATGTGGATCTAAATTAATACAAAGAGAAGATGATAAAAGTGAAGACGCAATTCGTAGAAGACTTAGTATTTATGATGAACAAACAAGTCCACTTGTAGAATATTACAATAAAAAAGGAGTATTAAGAACAGAAGAAGTAAGTACAAAAATTAATAGATTAGGTGATGATGTTGCAAATGATATTGTAAAGGAAATAAAGGGGTAAGAAAGTTGGTAGATATAAAATCAAAAAGAGAAATTGAACAAATGAGAGAAGCATGCCATATTACAGCCCTGGTACATAAAGAAATTGAAAAAATAATTAGACCAGGAATAACAACATTAGAATTAGATAAATTAGCAGAAAAAGTAATCAGAAAAAATGGTGGAATTCCAGCTGAAAAAGGGTATCCAAGTTATCAAAAAGGGATACCTAATTTTCCAGGTTCTATTTGTGTTTCAATAAATGATGAAGTTATACATGGCATCCCATCTGAAAGAGTAAAAATAAATAATGGTGATATTGTTAGTGTTGATTTAGTAGTAGGAAAAAATGGTTTCCATGGAGATGCTGCAAGAACTTATTTAGTGGGAGAAGTATCAAATGATGCAAAAAAATTAGTAGAAATTACAAAACAAGCTTTTTTCGAAGGAATTAAGTATGCTATTTCTGGTAATAGAATTGGAGATGTATGTCATGCAATTGGAGAATTTGTAGAAAAAAATGGATATAGTGTAGTAAAAGAATTTCAAGGACATGGAATAGGAAGAAATATGCATGAAGATCCAGGAATTCCTAATTATGGAAAACCAGGAAAAGGTATAAAATTAGAACCAGGTATGACACTTGCAATAGAGCCTATGGTTATACAAGGAAAACCAGACATTTTAGAATTAGAAGATGGTTGGACAATTATAACAGAAGATGGAAGTTTATCAGCACATTATGAAAATACAATTTTAATTACAGAAAAAATGCCAGAAATATTGACAATCATTTAAAAATGATATATACTATATAAGCTAATTGTGTAAAAGTGATTTTAAATCATGTTTAAGGAGTGATAAAACATTGGCAAAAGAAGATATTATAGAGGTTGAAGGAACAGTTGTAGAAACTTTACCAAATACCAATTTTAAAGTTGAATTAGAAAATGGACATCAAATATTAGCCCATATTTCTGGAAAACTTAGAATGAATTATATTAAAATTCTACCAGGAGATAAAGTAAAAATAGAATTATCACCATACGACTTATCAAGAGGAAGAATTACATGGAGAGCAAAGTAATAGTTAATGAAAAGTAAATGGTGAATAGTTAATAATGAATAGTTATACTATTTACTATTTGTTAAAATTATAAAATTTGAATAATTAGTAATGTAAAGTGAAATGAATAAACAAACCCAAATGATTCAATATTCATTATTAACTATTCATTAAAACAACCAAGGGGGTGGATAAAGTGAAGGTAAGACCATCAGTAAAACCAATTTGTGAAAAATGCAAAGTTATTAAAAGAAAAGGAAAAATAAGAGTTATTTGTGAAAATCCTAAACATAAACAAAGACAAGGTTAACTTAAATTTCATTTGATATTAACACAAGACTATTTATGAGCGGCTGAAAAAATAGTTTTGTGTTTATATACATTTATTGTCAAAATATTTTAAAATACTACTTAATTTATATAAAATTTAAGTACATTTCATTTAAAATATGAGACAAACATTATAAAAAAGATAAATAACAAATATAATTTGGAGGTGCTAAAATTTATGGCTCGTATAGCAGGGATTGATTTGCCTAGAGAAAAAAGAGTAGAAATAGGACTTACATATATCTATGGAATTGGAGTATCAAGTTCTAGAAAAATACTACAAAAAGCTGGGGTAAATCCAGATACAAGAGTAAAAGATTTAACAGATGAACAAGTAAATAGTATTAGAAAAGCTATGGATGAAGGGTATAAAGTAGAAGGTGATTTAAGACGTGAAGTAGCTTTAAATATTAAAAGACTTACTGAAATCGGATGTTATAGAGGAATTAGACATAGAAGAGGACTACCTGTAAGAGGACAAAGAACAAAAACAAATGCCCGTACAAGAAAAGGTCCAAGAAAATTAGTAAGTAAAAGTAAGAAATAAGGAGGTATAAAACCAAATGGCTAGTAAAAAAACTGTAGTAAAGAAAACACCTAGAAGAAATAGAAAAAATATTGAAAAAGGTGCTGCACATATTCATTCAAGTTTTAATAATACAATTGTTACAATTACAGATACACAAGGAAATGTAATTTCTTGGGCAAGTGCTGGAGAATTAGGATTTAAAGGTTCAAGAAAATCTACACCATTTGCAGCACGGAGAAGCTGCAGAAACTGCTGCAAAAGCTGCACAAGAACATGGACTAAAATCAGTAGAAGTATTTGTAAAAGGACCAGGCTCTGGTCGTGAAGCAGCAATTAGATCTTTACAAACAGCAGGATTAGAATTAAGTAGTATTAAAGATGTAACACCTATTCCACATAATGGATGTAGACCACCAAAAAGAAGAAGAGTGTAGTTACTAGAAGTTAAAAATACTATTATTTAACATAGAGATTAGAAATAAAACAAAAAGAGAAAACATGATAAAGGAAAATATAAAAAGGAGGAAATACTAGATGGCTAGATATAAAGATGAGCAATGTCGTATTTGTCGTAGAGAAGGTCAAAAGCTATTCTTAAAAGGCGATAGATGTTATTCAGATAAATGTTCTGTTTCAAGAAGAAATTATGGGCCAGGACAACATGGGCAAAAGAAAGCGAAACTTTCTGAATATGGTACTCAATTAAGAGAAAAACAAAAAACAAAATCATTTTATGGAGTTGGAGAAAAACAATTTAGAAAATATTTTGAAATGGCTTCTAATAAAAAAGGAATTACTGGTGATAACTTATTACAAATTTTAGAAAGTAGATTAGATAATGTAATTTACCGTTTAGGATTTGGAAGTTCACGTGCACAAGCAAGACAAATTGTAAATCATGGATTATTTGAGGTAAATGGAAGAAAAGTTGATATTGCTTCTTATTTAGTAAAAGCAGGAGATGTAATTACTGTTAGAGAATTAAAGAAAGATAAAGTTATTGTTAAAGAAAATGCTCAAGCAAATTCTGCAAGACCTGTACCTGGATGGCTTGAAAAAGATACTGAAAAATTAAGTGGAAAAGTAATAAGACTTGCATCAAGAGAAGATGTAGATTTACCAGTACAAGAACACTTAATCGTAGAGTTATATTCTAAATAGAGCTTAAAAGTAGTTAGAGATTAGAGGTTAGACTTTAATCAATAATGATACCTATAGATATATATAAAGAAGTAGGAATTATTGTAAAAATTAAAAATATATAACTTCAAATTTCAAACTTCTAAATTAGGAGGTAAAAATGATAGAATTTGAAAAGCCAAATATTGAATGTTTAGAAATAAATGAGGATAGTAATTATGCAAAATTTGTTTGTGAACCATTAGAAAGAGGATATGGTGTAACAATAGGAAATTCTTTAAGAAGAATTTTGCTTTCATCACTTCCAGGAAGTGCTATTACTAGTGTAAAAATAGAAGGTGTTGTACATGAATTTTCAACAATACCAAATATAGTAGAAGATGTACCAGAAATAATTATTAATTTAAAAAATGTAAGACTAAAAACCTTTGATAGTGAAGAAAAGTTAATAAGAATTGATTTTAAAGGTGAAGGAGAAGTAACAGCTGCTGATATAATAACAGATAGTTCAGTAGAAGTTCTAAATCCTGATTTACATATAGCAACTGTTTCAGAAGGTGGAAGTCTAAAAATAGAAATGACTGTTGAAAAAGGTAGAGGATATAATAGTGCTGCTAAAAATAAAAAGACAACACAAGATATATCAGTATTACCAATTGACTCTATATTTACACCAGTAAAAAAAGTAAATTATTCTGTAGAAAATACAAGAGTTGGTCAAATGGTAGACTTTGATAAATTAATTATTGAAGTTTGGACAGATGGTAGCTTAAAAGCAGATGAAGCATTATCTTTAGCTGCAAAAGTTATGACAGGACATCTAGAACTATTTATTGACCTTTCTGAAGCAACTAAAAATACACAAGTTATGGTAGAAAAAGAAGAATCTAAAAAAGAAAAAGTATTAGAAATGTCAATTGAAGATTTAGAATTATCTGTTCGTTCATTTAATTGTTTAAAAAGAGCAGGAATTTCTACTGTTGAAGATTTAGCAAATAAAACAGAAGAAGATATGATGAAAGTTAGAAATTTAGGTAAAAAATCTTTAGATGAAGTAACTCATAAATTACATTCTCTAGGCTTAGATTTTGCAAAGGAAGAAGACTAAAAGTGAAATAAAATTTTTAAAAGAGGTGAAAAAGAAAAGTGGCTAAAAATAGAAAATTAGGAAAACCAACTGATCAAAGATTAGCAATGCTTAGGACTTTAACAACAGATTTAATTCTTCATGGAAGAGTTAAGACAACAGAAACTAGAGCAAAAGAAGTAAAAGCAATTGCAGATAGTATAATTTCATTAGCTATTAAAGAAAAAGACAATTTTGAAATGATTGATACTAAAATTATAGTAGCAAAATTAGATGAAAAAGGTAATAAAGAAACTGTAAAAGCTACAAGTAAGAATGGAAAAGAATATTTAAAAGTAGTAAAAGAAGAAAAAACAGTTTCAAGACAAAAAGACATGCCATCTAGATTAAATGCAAGAAAGAAAATAATGAAAAAAGTAAATAAAGTAAAAGATGAAAAAGGTAAAAATATTGATTTACCAAATAAATTATTTAATGAAATTGCATCAAAATATACAAATAATGTTGGTGGATATACAAGAATAATTAAAGTGGGATTAAGAAAAGGAGATAATGCACCTATAGTTATTCTAGAATTGATTTAATTTTATATTATATTATCAAGAGTGGACGAAAGAATCGGCTTTATGACTCCACAGCAACCTTAAAAAAGTAAGGTGCTAATACCGACAAGGCAAAGAAAGCTTTGAATGATGATTTTATTTAATAATAAAATAACTAAAAGTAAAAGAACCTTTGCAAAAGCAAGGTTTTTTTATTATATAGGAAAAATGAAATTTTAGTGATAAAGTAGAAAAAGAAATAATAAAAAAACAAGAAAAGAGGAAAAAAATGAGAAAATTATTTACTAGTGAAAGTGTAACAGAAGGGCACCCAGACAAATTATGTGATTATATATCAGATAGTGTATTAGATGAATGCCTTAGAATTGACCCATATTCAAGGGTAGCATGTGAAACAGTAGCAGGAAAAGGCAAAATAGTAATAACAGGAGAAATTACATCAAAAGCAAATATAAATATTGAAGAAATTGCAAGAAATGCAATAAAAGAAATTGGCTATGATAATGCAGATACAGATATAGATTATAAAACTTGTAAAATAGATGTAAATATAAGTAAACAATCACCAGATATTGCAATGGGGGTAGATGTTTCCTTAGAAGAAAAAAAAGGCGAGAATGTTATTTCAGAAGGAGCAGGAGACCAAGGAATTATGTTTGGATATGCATGTAATGAAACAGAAGCATATATGCCACTTCCAATTTTTTTAGCACATATGCTTTCTGAGCGTTTATCACAAGTTAGAAAACAAGCAATTATTCCATATTTAAGACCAGATGGAAAAACACAAGTAACAGTAGAATATAAAGGGGACAAGCCAATAAGAATTGATACAGTTGTAGTATCAACACAACATATAAAAGACATAGAATTAGAAACCTTAAGAAAAGACATAATTCAAAAAGTAATAAAAGAAGTTATTCCAAACAATTTATTAGATGAAAATACAAAATACTATATAAACCCAACAGGAAGATTTGTAATAGGAGGACCATTAGGGGATAGTGGATTAACAGGAAGAAAAATAATAGTAGATACATATGGTGGATATAGCCGTCATGGTGGGGGAGCATTTTCAGGAAAAGATCCAACAAAAGTAGATAGGTCTGCTGCATATATGGCAAGATTTATTGCAAAAAATATAGTAGCAAATGGGTATGCATCTAAGTGTGAAATTCAGTTTTCATATGCAATAGGTATTGCAAAACCTGTATCTATATATGTAGATACTTTTGGAACATCTAAAATTTTAGAAGAAGATAAAATTGTTAAATTAATTTATGATAGATTTGAACTAACACCAAAAGGAATTATAAAATATTTAGGCTTACGTAATCCGATTTATACAAAAACTACTAACTATGGTCACTTTGGAAAAAAAGAACTTCCTTGGGAAAAAATTATTAAAATATAGCACCTTAATGTTACAAATATATTACATTTTGTAAAATGAAATAAAAGATATTTACAATTGTAGAAAAATTGTATAAAATGAAATTAAAAGGGCTAATAACAAAAGAAAATTGTTGGGAAGGGGCGTAAATGCTAATATGAGGATTTTAATGCTAACATGGGAATATCCACCAAGAATTGTTGGAGGAATTGCAAGAGTAGTAAATGACTTATCAAAGCGATTAATAAAAGATGGTCATGATGTAACAGTAATTACATATCGTGAAGAAAATGCTCCATATTTTGAAGAAGATAAAGGAGTTAAAGTATATAGAATTGATAACTACATTATTCATCCTAATAATTTCATTGATTGGATTATGCAAATGAATTTTAACATGGTAGCAAAAGCAAATGAAATTATTGCAAATGAAGGAAAATTTGATGTAATTCATGCACATGATTGGTTAGTAGCTTATTGTGCAAAAACATTAAAAAACTCATATGATATACCAATTGTATCAACAATTCATGCCACAGAAAGCGGAAGAAATTCAGGAATACATGATGAAACACAAAGATATATTAATGATACAGAATGGATGTTAACTTATGAATCTACAGAAGTAATTGTAAATAGTAACTATATGAAACGAGAATTACAATCACTATTTGGTTTACCATTTGAAAAAATTAATGTAACTCCAAATGGAATTAATACAAATATGTATAATACAATAGAAAAAGATTATAATTTTAGAAGACAATATGCATTAGATAATGAAAAAATTATTTTATTTATGGGAAGACTTGTATATGAAAAAGGAGTACAACACTTAATATCTGCGATGCCTAAAATTTTGGCAGGATATCATGATGCAAAATTAATTATTACTGGAAAAGGTGGAATGATAGACGAATTAAAATCACAAGTACATTCTATGGGAATTGAAAATAAAGTATATTTTACAGGTTATATGGATGCAAAACAAGTATGTAAAATGTATAAATGTGCAGATGTAGCTGTTTTTCCAAGCACATATGAACCTTTTGGAATTGTAGCATTAGAAGCAATGCTTGCAGGAACTCCAGTTGTTGTCTCAGATATTGGCGGATTAAATGAAATAGTTACCCATGGTGTAAATGGTATGAAAAGTTATGCAGGAAATCCAAATTCTATTGCAGACTCTATTTTAGAACTATTATATAATAAACAGTTATGTGAAAATGTAGTAAAAAAAGCAAAATCAATAGTGAAAAATGAATATAATTGGGCAAAAATTGCACAAGATACACATTTTATATACCAAAAAGCAATTTGCCAAACTGTAGCACAAAGACAAGCTCGTCAAATTGAACAAGAAAAAGCTAAGAAAACTAAAAGAGCTAAAAATACACAAACAGAAATTACAAATTTGCTTGCATTTAGAAAAAGACAAGCATATGCATAAATTAGATGTTATAATTTGGAGGTAGAAATTAGAAAATATGAATATTTATGATACAGCAAACAAATTAGCTTATGAAGTAAAAAACTCAGAGGAATATAAAAACTATAAGAAAATGAAAGAAACAGTAAGTGCAAATCCACAATTAAAAGAAAAATTAGACAAATTTGAAAAAGAACAATATGAAGTTCAAATAGAAGCAATCACACAAGGAAAAAAAGAAAATGAAAAAACAAATAATTTACAAACAATGTATGCAGAATTAATACAAGATGATATAATGAAGCAGTATTTTGATGCAGAACTTAAATTTAATATAATTTTAGCAGATATTAATAAAATAATATCAGAAGCAGTTTCAGATTTAATAAAATTATAGTGTAATTTTGAAAATGTTTGCAATTTTTAATAATTTGTGCTAAAATATGAATGTTGTTTTTTAAAATAACATTCAAAATAGGAGGAATTAATAAATGGAAATTATAAAATATGTATTAATGGGAATTTATATTGTTGTATGTTTAGCACTTATTGTGGTTGCTATGATGCAATCAAAAGATGATTCTGGAATGAGTGGGGCAATGACAGGATCTTCATCTAACAATTTTTATGAAAAAAATAAAGGAAGAACAAAAGAAGGAAAACTAAAAAGATGGACAATTATTCTAGGAATTTTATTTGCAATTTTAACAATTGCGCTTGCAATTATGTATGTAATCTAATCTTTTGGTAATAATAAAAATTAAAAGGGGGCAACAATAAATAATTGTTGTCTTATTTTGTTTAAAAGGAAAGGAAAAAAATGAATAAAGAAGAATTAATTTTAGACTTTATAAAAGACAAAAATTATGTGCCAATGAAAAAAAAGGAAATGGCACAAATATTAATGGTTCCAAAAGAAGAAGAAAAAGAATTACAAATAATTTTAGATAGTCTAGAAAGAAAATATAAAATAAGAAAAAACAGAAAAAATCAATACATCATTATGGATGAGCCATATTTTGAAGGAATATATAATAGAAATCAAAAAGGTTTTGGATTTGTATTACTAGATAATAAAGAAGAAATACATATTTCTAGTAAATATGCGGATAGTGCATTAGATGGAGATAGTGTTTTAATAAAAATAATAGAAGAAACTGAAAAAAGTAAAGAAGGAAAAATTGTAAAGATTTTAAAAAGAAAAATTAATAAATTAGTAGGAACATTTCAAATGAGTAAAAATTTTGGATTTGTTGTTCCAGACAATTTAAAACTTGGAACAGACATTTTTATACCGAAAAAGAAATTTCTAACTGCTAAAAATAAAGATAAGGTAGTAGTAAAAATTACAAAATATCCAGAAGCACGGTAAAAATGCAGAAGGAGAGATAATTGAAGTATTAGGAAAAAAAGATAAAGTAGGAGTAGATATAATGTGTTTGGTAAAAGAACATGATTTACCATACGAATTCCCACAAAATGTCATAGAAGAAGCAGATAGAATTAATCAGAAAATAGAAATAAAGGATATTCCAAATCGAGTTGACCTAAGACGGTAAATTAATTTTTACAATAGATGGAGAAGATGCAAAAGATTTAGATGATGCAATTTGTGTAGAGATATTAGAAAATGGAAATTATAAGCTAGGAGTTCATATAGCAGATGTTAGTTACTATGTAAAGGAGAAATCTTTTTTAGATAAAGAAGCTTTTATACGAGGTACAAGTGTATATATGTTAGATAGAGTAATTCCAATGCTACCACCTAAATTATCTAATGGGATTTGTAGTTTAAATGAAAAAGAAGATAGATTTACATTATCTGTAGAAATGGAAATTGATAAATTTGGACAAGTAATTGACTCTAATGTATTTAAATCATTAATTAATGTTACTAAAAGGATGAGTTATAAAGATGTTACAAAAATTTTAGAAAATTCAGATAAAAAAATAATAAAGGAAAATGAAAACTATATAAATGAATTTAAGAAAATGGAGGAATTAGCAAAAATTTTACAAAAAAGGAGGAAATTATTAGGTAGCATAGATTTAGACATTCCAGAGAGTAAAATTGTATTAGATGAAAATGGAAAAGTAGTAGAAATTGGAAAATACGAACTTACAATTGCAAACTCTATTATTGAGCAATTTATGTTAATAGCAAATGAAACTATAGCAGAAAAGTTTTACTGGTTAGAAGCACCATTTATTTATCGTGTTCATGAGACTCCAGATTTAGAAAAAATAAATGAATTAAACAAATTTTTATTTGATTTTGGATATAAAATAAAAGGAAGTAAAGAAAATTTACATCCAAAAGAATTTAGTAAAGTTTTAGAACAAATTAAACAAAAACCAGAAGAAAGAGTAATATCTACATTAATACTTCGTACATTAAAGCTAGCAAAATATGAAAATAAAAATAAAGGACATTTTGGAATTGCAAGTAGATATTATTGTCATTTTACATCACCAATTCGTAGATATCCAGATTTATTTATTCATAGAATTATATCAAATTATTTAGAAAATAGATATAATGTAAAAGAAAAATGGAAACAAGAATATATAAATATTGCAGACAGTGTAGCAAATCAATCTTCTGAAAAAGAAAAAATTGCTCAAAAAGCCCAAAGAGATAGCCTAGATTTAAAAAAAGCAGAATATATGCAAGACAAAATTGGAAATATTTATGAGGGAATTATTAGTAGTGTTACTAACTTTGGAATATTTGTTGAATTACAAAATACAGTAGAAGGATTAATTCGTTTTGAAAATTTAGGAGAAAAAGAGTATTTTATTTATGATGATGAGCATAAACATTTAATAGGAGAAAAAACAAAAAAGATTTACAAATTAGGTGACAAAATTAAAATTCAAGTAATTGAAGCAAACAAAGAAACAAGAAAAATAGCATTTGCAAATGTACTAAAAGATTAAAACAAAAAATTTTATTATAAAACTAGAAGGAGGAAATTATAATGAAAGAATATCTACAACCAGCTACTACTTTAGCACCAATACCAGCAGTTATGGTATCTTGTGGCGATATGCAAAATTCTAATATTACAACAATTGCATGGACAGGAGTATTAAACTCAGAACCACCACTTGTATATGTATCTATTAGACCTACAAGGTATTCATACAATATAATAAAAGAAACAAAAGAATTTGTTATAAATATGCCAGACGAAAAATTAGTATGGCATACTGACTTTTGTGGAACAAAATCTGGAAAAGATACAGATAAATTTAAAATGGCAAAACTTACGAAAGAAAAATGTAAATATATAAATGCACCAGCAATTGAAGAATGTCCAATTAATTTAGAATGTAAATTAAAAGAAATAAAATCTTTAGGTTCACATGATATGTTTATTGGAGAAATTGTTGGAATAAATGCAAAGGCAGAATTTATTGAGAATGGAAAAATAAACATAGCAAAAGCTAATTTAATAACATATTTAGGAAGCCAATATTATGTAGCAAGCAAAAAGATAGCAGATAGAGGAATTTGCCTAAAATAATTTTTAAAATATCTTGACAAAATCTATGATAGTTATTATAATAAATACTATCATAGAAATATGCAGGTGTAGTTCAATGGTAGAATTCCAGCCTTCCAAGCTGGCTATGCGGGTTCGATTCCCGCTACCTGCTCCATTTTATAGCAACTTACGAACTATCAAGTTTGTAGGTTGTTTTTTCATATCTAAATT
>CANAQC010000039.1 GCA_947363765.1 uncultured Clostridium sp.
CCTTTCTTGCTATTCATTCTACACTATAATTATTTTTTTGCAATAATTGGCAAATTTTAAATTTTGTTGTAAAAAATAAAGATATATGATAAACTAATAAAAAATACATTAAGGAAAAAATATATGGAAAAACAAGAGTTAAAAAATAAAATAAATGAATTTTGTAAAAATAAACATTTTGAAAATCCTTTTATACAAGAATGTATAACTGAATTTATAGAAAGACATACAGGATTATATGGAAATGTTATTTCGGCAGAAGATTTATTTAGAAGGTTAGAAGATAATTTAGATAAAATAACCTTTGCTGGTCGAGAAAAAGCACCAAATGGAGAACTTGGAGAATATAAAGGTAGAATTGCAGACAATACTGATATGAATGAAATTTTTATTTATTTTGATGAAGCTGATTTAGAAGTTTCTAAAACAGATTTAAAAATGTTGAATTTATATACAGAGTCAGATAAGCAAAAGCTATTACAAGATATGCAGACAAGAAGAGCAGAAATAAAAAGTACATTAATACATGAATTAACTCATTCTGAATATACCATTAAAGATGAATATGGTATGGGCGAAAAACATATTTTCTCAGAAACTGGCAACGATTATTTATCTGGAGAATATAGACAGATTAGTGGTAATAACAATAATGTTGAGGCTATAGTAAATTATATTTCAAGTAGAATCGAAGGAAAAAGTCCAGATGAAATATCAACATATCAAGCAGAAACAAAAGCAATATATATGTTAGCTGAAAAAATAGATGAAAAGTTAATTGTGCAATCTGCATGGGTTTCTGATGAACAACAATTTAAACAAGCTTATGTAGAATCAATAGGGACAGATATAGAAATAGGTGAAAAGAGTTATAATACATTTCAAAATATAATGAAAAAATTAGTAGTTACAAGAGAACAAAATATAAGTATTGGTGAAAATAATAGAAAAAATGAACAGCTATTATCTGAAATGCAACAAATATTAGATGGAAAAAGTTATGAACTTGAATCTGGTAAATTTAAAGATATAGAACATACCATAAAAGTAGAAGATACTATAACCGATATACCTGAAAGAGAGCATAATCTATCATTTACTCAAAGAATTGCTAGATTTTTTGAAAAACACAAACCATTAATGAATATATCAATTATAAAAAATTTTGTTAGAAGACATCTAGATGTTTTGCCTCCTGCTAGAAATCAAGAAAAAAATAACGTATCTACTTTCAATAGCAGAAGAAATGATTTGATTAATGAAATATCAAATAATGGAGAATTTAGAAAATTACAACCTTTGCAAACTACTAATGAAAAAGACATAAATTTAGAGGAAATCCATAAACAAATTAGTCAAGAAAGTGAAAGATAAAAAATTATATTTTTTCAATCTCCTTATTTTAATTCAAAATTATTTTTCTTTTCAATATTCATAGATTTATTTTCATCTGGTATAGTTACTCTTCTATCAATATTATTCGCAATTTCATTATCATTGTTGTCGAATATGCCATTTTTATATAAATTATCACTAACAATCTTGTAGTTATTATCTTTATCATAGCAAATTCTTTTGTGAAAATGATTCATAATATTATGCCAAAAGCCTTTGAATTTCCGCAATTCTTGTTTAATGTTTTCTTTTAATAATATGTTTTGTAATTTTATAATTTTTGTAGCAAAATCTAAAGATTGTTCTAATAAAGGATTATTTTTCATAGAATTAAAACCTTTCTGTTATTTAAGAATTATAAATTAGGAAATTAAAGAATTGATTGGTTAATATTTTATAAATTTGAAATATAAAAATATTGAAGAACTTAATGAATAATGAATAGTGAATAATTACAAATGTGCTCTACATCTTTTAAAAAATATTATTAATATTAACTGCGACCTGCAAAGGTCGCACATTTGGAGCCGACGTAGTAGTTATCTACAAATTTTTTCTCTTGAGCGTTGATACAAATATCAATTAATAAAGTATATCATAATTTTCATAAATTTTACAACAAATTTTTCAAGAAAAACCCCAAACACAAAAATTATTGCATTTGGGGATAGAAATATAGACTAACACTAATTAGATTTTGACTTTAAATATTCGTTTCTTAGATAAATTAAATACTTATCTATTTCACCGTTACATTTAACAAAACGATTTAATTGTGGGATGAATGCATCTTGTCTCATGTGCCATGTTAATAGACATGTTGTTTTAAGTCTTTGTTCGTTAACCCACTTTTCAATCGCAGCTTTTCTCGATTTTCTCTTAAGATTTCTTTCATAAACTATACAAAGGAGATCTTTGTTCTCAGAAGCAAGTTTTTTCTCTTTTATGAGTTTTACCATAAGTCTTAAGTGGTATTCTCTAAGCTGGGGACTCAACTGTGGCAGACTGTTTAATGGATGCTTTGGTGCTGAACCATACATATTAATCTGCACATGATTCATTGTTGTTTTAATACATAAATCAGCAAGCTTATATACATCATCAAGAGTTTCAGTTGGTAATCCAACCATTACTGTACTGCATAAAAAAATTTCAGGGTTAGCATTTCTAATTCTCTCTGCAATGTAAATAGCTCTTTCACGTGTATGCTCTTTACCAATAGTTTGAAGTAAAGTATTACTTCCTGCTTCAAGGTTCATTGCAATAAATGTAAATTTACCTGATTTACAAATAGAATCAAGTATTTGGTCAGTAATTTCACAGATTGCAAGACCTATTAAAATATCGATTTCTTTTACTTCGTCATAAGAAGATATCAAGTCAATTAATTCTGCTAAAGCTTGCCTGTTGTAAATATCAATGCCATATTCGGTTAAATTTTCAGCCCTTAGCCGAATTCGATAAAGTTTTTCTGGCGAAACACTTTTGTAATAATCCAAATTTTGCTTTATATACTCCAGGCTTAAGCTTTCAAAAGGTATGTCCATATAACTTCTTCTACAGAATTTGCATTTTCTTAAACAACCATTTACTGGCCATATGTTGAGTATCTTGTGTTCGGTATCATATACAAAATATTCATCTGTAATGTTTACACCGAACTTTTTACCTACTAACTCTGCATAATGATTTGACCAAAATGTTATATTCTGTATGCTACCTGCCAAAAGTTCTTCTGCATTGGATGATTTTCCTACGACTATAATTTCTGCACTCGGCTTTCTATGTGTATCGATATAACGAAGTTGTTCTATAACAGCTGGTGACATATCTTCAATCCGAGCATATGGATGAGAATATAGTATATAGTCTGCTTCTTCTAACGGTACTGTCTTTTCCAAAAGTGGAAGCATTGGAAAAAGAGAGACAAATAGTTCTCGTTGACATTCTCCAAAGAAATCAGAATTTGCTTTTAAATAGTCTGCATTTATGCAAAAAGGACTATCAATCCTATTAACGTAGACTGGTTTAGCGAATAATGCTTCTTCTTTCTCTTTTAAAGTTAAGATGTCATAATTCATAAATTAATTCCTCCTTATTATTTTTAATTAGTGATTAGTTATATTTAATTTTCAATGTACAATGGTATATAGCCAATATACTATAGGTATATTATATAACAAATTAACATAAAACTCAATGGTTTGTCCAAATAATTTTTGACTAATTAAAAAAGATGAGATGAGAATACTTTTCAGGTATTCCACCCCAAATATTGACATTCAACCAAAAAAATATCATTCTTTTTAGAATGATATATGTATTTATATGTTCAATTTAGTTCGAACAGAAACGTCGTTTTGGAGCGAACGTCGTAGTTATCTACAACTTTTTTCTCTCTTAACAATTGATACAAAATATCAATCAATTTATTATAGTATATCATGTTTTTGATAAATTACAATAAAATTTTTAAAAAACTTTATTTAATTTATTGAAGGAAGGACTGCAATGCAGTACCCCTCCTTCAATAAACTTGTTCAATTACTTGCAGACTCTATGATAATAACTGATGTGGCTCCATTCGGTATGATTCACCTTATTAGCCTGTGTATCAATAAATTCACGAGTTTGCAGACTGCCAGCGGTGTTGAATCCTGCACCATATTCCCAATCATAGCGTTTTCTCAAATACGCTTTTGCATTATGAACTTTCTTTCCTCCATGTTTAACAGGATATACCAATGCAGGGTTCAAGTAATTGATATGAGAATATGGTTGTTCAGTTTCTTTCCATTCAATTTCAAGCTCAAAAAGGTTAAAACGAATATTTTTGTTTTTCCCTCTATAACATATGGAAATAGCTGAAACATCTTCAGTTTCAAAGTGTTTACCATATCCAAGGTACATAGGAACTTCAAGGTTGTGTTCCCATTCTACACCGCAGCAACCAATTAACCATGCTGCTTCAGTTTTGCGAATCCGTCCATTATTGAGAACAGCATATTTCTTAGCAATCACAAAGATTGCAAGATTATAATGATTCCAAACAACGTCAGGAGAGGCTGACAAGAAAATGTTTATCACCTGTTCCTTAGGATACAAAGTGGCAACTACTTTTCCATTTTCCAAAAAGTCGGTGCTGTCATTGCTACGACTAACTGAATATTCCTCATACATCCGCTTTAAAACATAATTAAACATATAAATACCTCCAAAATTTTTTCATTGATGTGATTGATAGTAACTGCAAACCCGAGGCTTACAAACATAGACACTTTGCCTATATCTCTTTTAGTATATCATATTTACATAAAATTGTCAAAAATTAACTTTGTGTAATGTTTTCAAAATTAATGACATTTCCAAAACTTAATTATTAATTACTTGTTTTTTGTTAATTCTAGAAGTAATACAATTAAACAAATACAATGCAACTTGATTTTGTTCTTCCTTTGTCATTTCCATAAGTTTAGCCATTGCAAACATTATAAGATGATATTTAGCAAAATTTATTAAAGTAGTTCTATATTCTATATCAATCTCTTTTAGCAAATTATCAAAATGTTCATAAATCTCAAATTTATTATATTTTAGATTAGTACAGCTACTATCACTCATACACATTGCAAGTCTTAATTTGTTTGTTAAATCCATATCATTTATCATATCTATTAAATATTTAACTTTTTCATTTTCCATATCCAATTACCTCCATATTAAAATCTAGTATCATTATTTTTCTTTCTATCTTTTAAATTAGATATTTCATCTGTTGTTTTTACTTTTCTTCTAACATTATTTGCTATTTCATTGTCGTTGTCATCAAAAATACCATTTTTATATAAATCATCACTAACATATTTGTAATGTTCATCTTTATCAAATCCAATTTTATTTTGAAAATGTTTCATTAAACTACGCCAAAAGCCTTTAAATTTGTGTAGTTCTTGTTTTAGTTTTTCTTTTTCAGCTTGTAATTTGCTAATAATATTGTCTTTAGTAGATAGTTCCTTTTTCAAACTTCCGATTTCATTATCTTTTAATTCTATTTCATATTTCAGTGAACGATTTTCCTTTTCTATTTCAAATGTAGAATGTTCAAAATCTTTAATTGCCATATTTAAGTCATTTACACTTCTTACTGTCTGGGTTATATCTTTTACATCTTTTGTATAATTTTTTAATTTCTGGACATCTTCGTTTCAAATAACCATATTATTTTTGTTGTTGTAGCTTGTTGATTTCATCTAGCAATTTTTTACTTTCATCATCTTTCTTTTCAGCAAGTATCGGATAGAAGTATTTTTTAACATGAAAATCATACTCCACTAAATCTAAAATATAGTCTATCAAGCAATTTTCAATTTCATCTTCGTTATAGTACAAATTGCAATTATCACAATAGTAATACATATATTTAGATTTCTTTCCGCCTGTTCCTTTGCAGGTCATTATTTTACCACAAGTAGGACATACAAGTTTTTTAAAGAAGATATAAACTCTATTTCTACAATAGGCTCTTTGATTTTTCTCTTTTTGTTTTGTACTTCTTCCCACATTGCTCTTGTTATAATAGGTGGTACAACATCCATAAATAACTCCGTTTCTCTGTCACTATCATATTTATATCTTTCATAATCACCCATGTAGATTTTATTATTTATAGTTCTATCAATAGTTGAATCAATCCAATGTTTCTTTTCTGGGTACAATACTTTTTATTTGTTTAGAATATTGGCTATTGTTTGATAACTTTTACCCTCTAAATACATTTCAAATATTCTAATAACAATATCTTTTGTACTATTATCAATTTTTAATGTTTTATCTTTATCTCTATAATAGCCTAAAGGAACTTTGCCAGGAATATGACCTACTTTTATAGCACCATTTAAACCGAACTTTGTTCTTTGTTCTTTCTGACACTATTTCAATTTCTAATTGTGATAATACTGTTAGCATTCTTACAAAAAATCTACAGATTAGCTGTGCTAGTATTTACATCATCTTTATCACATACCAAATATGTGTTATACATTTCTAATTGTGCAATAAGTTCTTCTAAATCACGAACTGAACGAGTAACCCTATCTAATTTATAGGCTACAATATAATTGATTTTTCCTTGTTTTATATCTGCTAACATTTCTTGAAATGCTGGTCTATTTTTCATATCTTTTGCACTTATCCCAGCGTCTTCATATACTCTAAATACTTCATATTCTTTAAATTTACAAAGTTGTAATAACTTTTCCTTTTGCTCTGCTAGACTAAATCCGTTCTCTTACTTGATCTTCTGTACTTACTCTAATATAAATTCCTGCAATTTTCTTTTCTTCACTCATTTTTCAATCTCTCCTTTCAATATTGAACGGAAAGGCACAAAAAAAACTCTAAAATTAAAGTAGACTTTCTATGTAGTCTTTTAATTGAGATAAAGGGTATTTATACCTTAAATCTCCCACATAAAAGTAATTACATTCATTAAAGAATAAAAATAACTTACCCTTAATGATTAATCTATGTGGTTCTACATACGCCAAGTTTGTATGTTCTACAATTCTTAAACAACCTTCAAATATCATTTTGTGTTCAAGTTTTATAGCATTCAAACTACAAGTCCATTCAATTATAGAGAGCAATTCTCTTTTAATCTTGTTTTTCTTCTTAACGATCCTAATCATACCACACCATCCTTCCTTTTTCAAGATAAAGGCGACAAAAAAATCAACCTTTACAGTTGATTTTTCAATACTTTCGTCTGGTGCGACGATTTTACTTAATGGAGCATTATTCTTACAAGTTACGAACTCTCTTGTTCTCTTTCTAAAGATATTATATATCACTCTCAACATTCCTTCAATAATTTTGGTGAATTTCGTTTAATTTATTTATTATCTATTTATTTTATAGTATAATAAAAAAGACTAAAAAGTTACATAGATAAGATGTTTATATAGAATATTTAACAATGAAAGGAGTATGTAAAACATGGACTTCAAAACTCTCATTTTTAATAGAATATTTAATATGAATAAACGAAAACTAGGAGTAATCATTATAATACTTTTAGCTTCTATCTTAATTCTATTTCCCTTTATAGATACTAACTTTTTCTATTCTAATAGGATAAAAAACAGAATTAATATTTTGCAAGAGATTACTAAACTAGATATGGATAAGATAAATCAAGATGAAAATTTATTAAAAGAGTATAATAGCATAATAAAGGAAATAAATGAATCTAACAATAATTATATAAATAAAGTATTAAATAATAATAAGAACGAACATTTTGTAGGAAAATTTATTAGTGGTGGAATTTTATGGTGGATGCTTGGAGTATTTATGCTTTTCTTTTATAATATATTTAATAAAGAAAAAACAACAGAAGGAAAAAATTGGGGAACTAGAATTGGTGGATTTATTCTATGTATTCTTATTGGTGCTTTTATAGGTCTTATATGTTCAATAATACCAATAATTTATAATAAATGGGTAAATTATATAATCGTTCCTGTAATAGTACTTATATTGATGATTTTATTATTATATAAAACAACATCTAAAAATAATTAATTATAAAGGAGGCAGCATAAATGAATACAATTAAAACTATAGATTTATGGACAGAACAACACGATAACCATTATGAATGCTTTAATGGTGCCTTTGTAGACGGATTTGAATATAGCAAAGCACCATTTGATACATATAAAAAATTGTAATTGTATAATAACAGTCAACCATTCAAATATTAATATTCATAACAAGCATAATGCTATTATTTTTTATAAAGATGACACACCAGTTAGATTAGTTATTATAAATAAAGATACAGATATTGATAAATGCATAAAAATAGCACTTGAGCAACATTTTGAAAATTCTATATTGAAAGATTACTATGTTAAACATAATATAAAATCATTTATCATTGATATGAAAGAAAAAACAATTTATAAAGTAACTGACAATACTAAGGTAGAAATAGATGTTGGATCTTGTGATAGATGGAAACTTCTACATAATATGCTAAAAGGTAGCTATACATAAAGTGATACTTCTTATGGAAATTTTGAAAGTGATAGATATGAATTTATGCCTAATTTGTTTATAAAATATGAACTTAATACAGACACTGAAAAGTTTGAAATAGAGCATAAATGTGCGTTTATAAATACTTTAAAGACTAGATTAATACCTATACAAGAGAATTCACCATTAACTAGATAAATTTGAAAGGAAATTGTTAATATGTTAGAGGAATTTTACAATAGAATAAATCTTAAATCAGAATTATCTGATTTATCAAAAATGATATGTGAAAAATATAATTTAGGTCAATATATATCAGAAGAAATCATATTGGTAGGATATGAAGATTTTAACTTTATATTGGCGACTGATACAGGTAAATTTTGTGTAAAAGTATTTAACAAAGAAAGAACTTATGAAGATGTAAAAAAGTATATTGATAGAATAGAATTAGCAAATTCACTTAATATTAATACTCCAAAAGTATATAATTGTGATAATAGTACATTATGCGAAATAGTATTGAATGATACAAAGTTTAGATTATGCGTATTTCAATATATAAATGGAAAGAGTTTTTATGATTTAAACGAAATACCAAATGAAGCAGAAATTAAAAATATTATTGAACAAATGGCTCATATTCATAATGCGAAATTAAAATCTGATTTCATCTATGATAAATGGACAATAACTAATTTTGTAAAAGAATATGAAGAAAAAGGAAAATACTTAGATAATAAATATAATGAAATTTTTAAATCTTTAATTAATAAAATTTCAAGTATAAACTTTGAAGAACTACCTACATCTTTTGTTCATGGGGATATTATTAGTTCAAATGTTATGAAAGATAATAACAATAAATTATGGATTATAGATTTTGCTGTATCTAACTATTTACCTAGAATTGTTGATTTAGCAGTAACTGCTTGTAATTTATGTCTAAATCCTGAAAGTATTGATAAAACAATAGAAAGTACAAAAATGATATTAGCTGAATATCAAAAGTATAATAAATTGACTGATTATGAATTAGCATGTTTTCCGCAATTTTACGATCTTGCTAATGCAATGGGAATACTACAAATTAGTTATTTAAATAGTCTTGGAGAAACATCAGAAGAAGATGCATTTTGGCTATCTGAAAGTGAAAAAGGGTTAAGTTTTAGTACTCCTGATTTTTGGAAAAATATTCTTTAATATATAATTATAAAAAGACAATATTACAATTATAACTAATTGCATTATTGTCTTTTTATGTATTTACAAATTTATAATTTTTTCTATTATTTCTATATCTTCAATTCTATTAATAGCAAAACACCTTTTGCCTAAATCCTTTATAGAAGCACCTAAATGATACATCTCTTTGTTATCTATTACTATAAACCTATCATGAAATTTGTTTGTTTTAGCAACTTTAAGAATAGGATATTCTTTATTGAATTTTTTTATATCTAAATTATCAATATTACTTTTATCTGACGTTAGAATAACAACTTCTACATTGTTCTTCTTTTTAGCTAACATTTTCAAAACACTATCATCAATATAATTATCTATAATTAAGATTTTCTTATTTGCTTTTTTAATGATATCTATTATTATGCTATATGCATCGTATATTTGACCATCAAAAAATATTCTCTGTTTAATGTTTTCTCCTAATTGCAGTTGATTAAAGACTTCATCAAATTTTTTGTTATGTTCTTGTAATTGGTATTCTACATTTGTTAATCTTTCGAATACTTGTCCATTTGAAGCCAAAAACTTTCTCATTTCTATAAAAGAATTAACAATTTTTATGCTTACATTAACAGCAACTTGACTTTTTAATAAGCCTGCAAGCATAGTAATTCCATATTCGGTAAATACATATGGCAGATATTTTCTATGTTGTCCTCTTCCATTTTCGTTTAAGGTGAAAATTTTGCACCTTAAAGATTTATATTCTTCATCAGTTAATTGAAAACAATAGTATTCTGGAAATCTTTCTATATTATTTTTAACATTTCTATTAAGGTCTTTGGTTGCATATTCAAAAAGTCTTGCTACATCACTATCTAACATTACTTGTTTTCCTCTTATTGTATATATTAAATTTTTTATATCTTCATTAGTTAATTCATTTTGAATTGCTAATTTATTTTCTTCCATAGATTCACATCCTTTTCTTACTCTATACATTCTAAAACATTTGTTCTTTATTGTCAAGACTTTTACTGTTTTTAATATTAAAATTTATACTATTAAAAAGATATAAAGTGACTCTATTTTGCTGTGCTGAATCCATTTCCATAATTTTAGATGAAATAAAAATTGTATAAGGATAGTTTGCAAAGTTAACAGTAGTAGTTCTATATTCTATATTAATTCCTTTTAGCAAGTTATCAAAATATTTATACATTTCTTTTTTATCATATTCTAAATTAGTATGACTGTAATTATCACACATACATATTGCTAATCTTAATTTGTTTTCTAAGTCCATATCTTTTATCATTTCTATTACATAATTTATTTTTTCATCATTCATGTTTATTCATTCCTTTCGATTTCAAATTTTTTATTAATCTTTGGGGTATGGGGTCTATAAAACCCCATGTTTGAATTTGGCGTGTAGACAAATTCATTGCTTGCTAGGACAAGAATTTTTAAGTTTTAAAAAATTGCATTTTTTATTGTACTATTTTTGAATTCATTTTCTGTAAAATTTTTTGACTACTTTATGCAATTTCTGATGGAATTATTGGTATTAATGTTAAGTAATCTACTATATTTTCATTTTCAATATAAGGACAATTTATAATTCCATTATCATAAAAATTCTGTTTTAATAACTCATTATATATTGTTAAAGTAGCATTATCATACTCATTATTTGCAATTTTATTATTAGAAAATACAAAATAATCTTCCTGCAATTTTTCTAATTCTTCTCTAGTAATTGCTTCTTTATAAATAAAACCTATATTGTTATTTCGTAGTATTTCATATAAATATTCAATATAATCTGTACTACTTTTTGAGATAAATTCTTCTGTAAATTTAATATTTGTTATCTCAATATTGTAGTTTTTATCTCTTTTAATTTCGATTGTATCTATTAGTCTTTTAATTAATTCTTTCTTTGATTTCCTATTTAAACCATCAAAAATAAATGCAAAGCCTAACTTGTTTTTGAAGATAACTTCATTATTTTCAATATCACAATCTAGCTTTTTCAATAGTTCTATTGTGTATTCTTTAAAGTCATTATTGGGATCAATTTGTTGTTTCTTCTTATTTAAGTTTTCAATTTCTTTTTTTATCACATCATTTTTATTGTTAATTGTTTCAACATTTAATGTAGAACTCAAATATAAATCGACT
>CANAQC010000040.1 GCA_947363765.1 uncultured Clostridium sp.
TCCTATATGTTCCCATCCTTGTTTTGTTGCTCTTACACTTAAATCTGCATTTGTTGCTACCTCTACTTGATCTGTTTGTTTTGTTGCACTTGTTCCTCCATTTGTTCTATAGTCATATGTTACTGTTATGTCTGGGTTTTGTACATAATCATTATATATGAGAGTCCCTGTTTGAGCTGCTGCATCTAAATGATTTTCATTCCCCCAGTGGTCTACATCTATTGTAACAGTGTAATTTCCACTTTTTGTTACTGGTATAGAATGTTGACTTTGTTTAAATTTTACCTCTGCACTTCCCAAATCACTTTGTGTTCCCCTTTGGTCTATATGTTCAGTTTGAGATCCCATTATTTCTCCAGTTTGTATATTAGTTAACCATACCCAAAACTTTGTCTTAGTTCCATTACATCCTAGATTAATATATGAAAAATTGTATGTTCCTCCTTCATGTATATATACATTATTACTAGAAGAAATAACTCGACGCATATAATTTGTACATATGTGCATAACTCCTTTTGGTTCTGTACCACCAATTTTAAAATTTGGACTATTCCACTCATTTTTACCATTCAATATGCTTTTAAATATATCCCTAGCACCATCTATATCTAATCCATCGTCTATAGTTAATGCATAAGTTATGGTAGGTAATATTATATTTAATAGTATAATTAGTATTAATATTATACAAACTATGTTTTTTCTCATTTTTTGTTACCTCTCTTTGCTTTTAAATACATTATTTAATTATATTATATAAACTTATAGTATATAATTCAATGGCACTTTTTACCTATATGTTAATATGCTGTCAAAACCCTTTACGGAACTACATTTTAGCTTGTTTTTTTACATTTTATTTACATTTTTGTAATATGTTTAGAATATTAATATTTAATAAGAAATCATTATATTTTATTTAATAATTTCTTATTAAATAATGTTTTTTACATAATTTTAAAGACACCAGTTAATACTGATGTCTTGATTTTATTTATTATTGTATGAGTTTTAGAATTCTTGTTGTAATTTTTTCTTATATTATTTGTTTTAGTATATTTTCTTAAATTTTTATTCTTCATCTTCACTAATTGGTGCTTCTACTGGGCAAACTCCTGCACATGTTCCACATCCAATACAAGCATTTTCATCTATTACAAAACGTTCTTCTCCTTGTGAAATACATTCTACTGGACACTCTGCAGCACACGCTCCACAGCTAATACATTTATCTGTAATTTTATATGCCATAATTTTTCCCTCCTTTTTTCCTATTACATTTTATTATATATTTTAAATATTTAAAACAAAATTTATATATCTTCTCGATTTTTTTTATCTTCTTGTTCTAGTTTTTCTAATTTTTTTAATTCTTTTAGTTCTTCTTTGTCCATTCCTTCTAGTTCTTCTAGTTCTTCTTCTGCATCTTTTATAATTTCTAACTCATTTGCATTAAATTTTTTATAATAAAATCCTTCTTTATCTCTAAATTTCACTCTTATTTTTTCTTTTAAAACTTCTACTGAATCTACTATTCCTTCTCCATCTTCTTTTGCTTTAACTATTGCTCCTATTCTTGGAAGGTTAGTAAGTTTATCTAAATATGCTTCTTCTTCATATTTTAAGCAACACATTAATCTTCCACAATTTCCTGATATCTTTGATGGATTTAATGATATGTTTTGTTCTTTTGCCATTTTTATTGAAACTGTCTCAAAATTTGGTAAGAATGAACAACAACATAGTTCTCTACCACAAATACCATTACCACCAATTCTTTTTACCTCATCTCTTACTCCAATTTGACGAAGTTCAATTCTTGTTCTAAATATTGATGCTAAATCTTTAACTAATTCTCTAAAGTCAATTCTTCCATCTGCTGTAAAATAGAATAATACTTTACTATTATCAAATTTATATTCTACATCCATTAGATTCATTTCTAATTTATGTTTTTTAATTTGTTCTTGACAAATATTAAATGCTTCTTTTTCCTTTTTTTTGTTTTCTTCATAATGTCTTTTGTCTTTATTAGTAGCTACCCTTATAATAGGTTTTAAATCTATTGGTAATTTTTCTTCTGATATATTCTTATTATTAACTACAACTTCTGCGTATTCTTCTCCCATCGATGTTTCTACAATAACATATTGTCCTTTTTCAATTTTATTTTCTTTAGGATTAAAAAAATATATTTTTCCAGGTTTTTTAAATCTAACTCCTATTACCTCTTTCAAATTGCTTCCTCCCATAATTTAAATACTAATCTGTCTATACTCATATCATAATTACTATTTGATTTTAGACTTTTTTTTACTTTTTCAATTGTTTCTATATATTGAATATATTTTTTATTTTGTAAAGATTTTTTATAAAATATTATTGATATATAATCTAAAATTTCTTCAATATTTTCTCTGTTTTTGTACAAACAATCTAATTTGCCTAATACATCTACTAATTTATATTTTTCTATATTTGAAAATATTTTTTCTATTTCTTCATAGTTCTGTCTTTGTTCATAAATTTTTAATGCATTTGTAATGCTTCCATTAAATGCTTTTATTAATTCTATTGATAAATTTTCGTAATTATATTTTTCTTCTAAATAGTTTTTTAATTCATTATCACTAATTTTGGAAAATTGTATTTTTGTACACCTAGAACGAATTGTATTTAAAAATAGGTTCTCATTAGCACCAGTTAAAATAATTGTAACAAACGGAGGCGGTTCTTCTAAAGTTTTTAATAAACAATTACTTGCTTGTTTTGTCATCAAGTCTGCATTTTTTATTACATAAACTTTTTTAGTAGAACTTATTGGCTTTTCTAATATTTTTGATTGCATTTGTCTTATTTTTTCAATTTTTATCGTTCCATCTTCTGGTTTTATTAAAGAAAAATCTGGATGATTATCTTCTAAAAATTGGAGACAAGATTTACAATTTGTGCAAGTGTATTCTTGTTTATTACATAAAATCATTCTAGCAAATTCTTTTGCAAATAGTGTTTTTCCAATTCCATTTGGTCCAATAAATAAGTAACTGTGTACTATTCTATTTTTTTCTATAGTATTTTTTAATATATTTTTTACATTATCATTTCCAATTAATTCTTCAAAAAGCATATCTTATTTCCTTTTTTATTTGTACTTTGTTACAAAAGCATTATATCGCATTTTTTCTATTTTATCAATTGATTTTTAATCTACTTTTCCAAATAAATTAAATGGCCAAAAACGAATCCATACTTTGCTTTCTAATTTTTCTATTGGAACACATCCAAATCTTCTAGAATCAGTACTTTGTGGACGATTATCTCCCATCACAAATAGACAATCTTTTGGAACTGTAACATCTACAAAACTACCATCTAATGAATCTGTGATTACTCCTTCTTGTAAGTATGGTTCTTCTAATTGTTCTCCATTTATATATACTTTCCCATTTTCTATTTTTACATGTTCTTCTGGTAATCCAATAACTCGTTTAATGTAACTTGTTTTTCCTATTTCTAAAATATAATAACGAATTTTTGAGAAAATATTGTTAATTTTATAATCATAAATAGCAACTGGATTTAATAAGTCTACTTCTGCTGATGACAAATATCCCCTACTTGGTGCTTCAAATGTAACAATATCTCCTCTTTTTGGAATTTGTTTTCCAATTCTTATAGTTCTATTTAAAATTAACCTTTGTCCTTGTTTTAGTGTTGGAAACATTGATGGTTGTTGAACTATTGTTGGTGTTGCTATAAAATAACGTACAATTAATGCAAGTACTACTGCAATTATAATACAATAAACCCACTCTAATATTTCTTTTAGTTTCCACTTTTCTTCTTCATTCATGTTTTTTTCCCTCTTTCTTTGATATAATTATTTATTATTTTCTTCTAAAGAAGTTTTTCTTGTTTTTGTTGGAATACGAATTACTACTTCTGTTCCTTTTCCTTGTTCGCTTTTTATATCTATACTACCATCATTTCTGTCTAGTATTTCTTTAGCAATAGATAATCCAAGCCCTGTTCCTCCCATTTCTCTTGTACGTGCTTTATCTACTCTATAGAATCTTTCAAAAATTCTTGTTAAATCTGCTTCTGGAATTCCCATCCCATTATCTATTACTTTAATATATGCATCATTATATACAAAACCAACATAAATTTTAATATGACCTTTTTGTTTTGTATATTTAATACTATTTGTTAAAATATTTAAAATAACTCTTTCTATTCCATCTTTATTTGCATATACTAAAGGCACATTTGCTGTTACAAAACATTCTATTTGATGTTGTTTTTTATCAATTTCTAATTGTACTTTTTCTTGACATTTTTTTGCTAAATCACCTAAGTCAAATTCTTCTTTTTGCTGACTAACCTGATTGTTATCAAATCTTGATAATGCTAAAAGATCAGTTACTAATTTTGCCATTCTTCTTGCCTCAGATGCAATTACTCCTAAAAATTTATTTTGTGTTTGTTTATCATATTCTCCTTCTAAAAGAGTATCTGCATATCCCATAATAGATGTGATTGGTGTTTTTAATTCATGTGATACATCTGCTACAAATTCTTTTCTCATATTATCTAACTTTACATGTTCTGTAATATCTTGAATTACTACCATAACACCTGCTGGTCTTTCATTTTCATCTTTTAAAGGTGCAAAAAACAGATTAATATGTTTATCTCCTAAGTTTATTCTTTCTTCTGAAGATGTCCAATTATCTAGATAAATAATTTTTTCCATGTTTATATTAATATTTAACTTTTTAAAAATTATTTCAAAGGTTTCATCTTCTGGTAATATTCTTAAAAGTGATGTTGCCGCTGGATTTACTAATATAATTTTTCCATCCATGTTGAAAGCTATAATACCATCTGTCATATGTAATAAAATTGTTTCAATTTGATTTTTCTTTCTTGATACTTCATTTAAGTTTTCTTTTAATTCTTTTGTCATAATTCCAAATGCATCTACTATTTCGTTTACTTCTTTGTCTTGTGTTTCTATATCTTTCCCAATTTGTATTTCTTCTCCTGCTGCAATTTTTTTAGCACTGCTGATTAATTTGTTAATTGGTTTTGTTACTTTTTTAGTAATAAAAATTGCAATCACTATAGCAATTAATAAAAATGCAAAAATAGCATATATTGTTAATATTTTTCCATTTGCTATAAACGTATTTGTATAATCTATTACTTCTTGTATTGATTGTGTTGTTAATTTAATATTTATATTTTGTAAATTTAATAAAAAATAGATGCTAAGACCAGTTATTAAAACTGTGGTAATAATTGTAAATATTAGAATTATCTTTATTTGTACATTTTTTACCATTTTTTCCTCCAATATTTTTAAAAACTAATGAAAAAATCGGAAATCAGATTTTCTTTTATTTTTTCTGATTTCCGACCCCCTACTCATTTCCTTTTTATTTGGATGCGATATAATATCCAACTCCTCTTTTGGTAATTAGTATTTTAGGAGCCGATGTATCTTTCTCTATTTTTTCACGAATTCTTCTTACTGTTACATCAACTGTTCTAATATCGCCATAATATTCATATCCCCACACTTTTTCAAGTAATACCTCTCTTGTAATTACTTGTCCTGGTTGATTTGCTAAGTATTTTAATACTTCAAATTCTCTTAGTGTTAAATCTACTACTTCATCTTTTACTTTTACTTCAAATTTGTCTAAGTCTAGGCTTAAGTCTCCTACTATTATTTTATTTGTATTTTCTTCTTTTAATATATCACCATTTCCAGATGCAAGTTCTGCTTTTCTTAGGTTTGCTTTTATTCTTGCCATTAATTCTCTTACACTAAATGGTTTTGTTACATAATCATCTGCACCTAACTCTAAGCCTAATATTTTATCGATTTCTTCATCTTTTGCTGTTAACATTAAAATTGGTACATTTAGTGTATGTCTAATTCTTTTACATACTGCTAATCCATCCATTTTAGGAAGCATAATATCTAATAAAATTAAGTCTGGTTTTTGATTTAATGCAATATCAACTGCTGTCATTCCGTCATTTGCTTGTAATGTATTATATCCTTCCTTTTCTAAATTGTATACTAAGATATCTACAATATGTTGTTCATCATCTACAATTAAAATTGTTTTTTTATCTTTATCTATAATTTCTTCTTCCATAAGGTTACACCTCAACTTTTCTTTTTAAAAAATATTTATGATAAAAATATATCATAGATATTTTTTTTATACAAGTCCTTTTTCTTTATTTTCTTATAAAACTGTTAATATTGAGATTCCAAAAGTTTAGCCTAAAACCATATGAAGTAATGCCATTCTTACATAAACTCCATTTTGTACTTGCTTGAATATGCGAGATTTATCGCATTCTACTATATCATCTGCAATTTCTACTCCTCTATTAAATGGTGCTGGATGCATAATAATAGCATTTTCTTTCATGTTTTGTATTCTTTTTTTGTTTAGTCCAAATTTTTCATGATATTGTTTGATTGTTTCTATCATTTGTTCTATGTGTCTTTCATGCTGTACTCTAAGTAACATTACTACATCTACTTTATTAATTATTTCATCTAAATTAATATAGTTAAACCCTTCTTCTTTATATTCAATTGGTCCTGATGTAAAAACCTCCATTCCTAATCTTTTCATTACATTAAAATTTGTATGTGCTACTCTTGAATGTCTAATATCTCCCACTATTACTACTTTTAATCCTTCAAATTTTCCAAATTCTTGCTTAATTGTTAATAAATCTAATAATGATTGTGATGGATGATTGCCTGTCCCATCTCCAGCATTTAATATTGGTATATTAATTTTTCCAACTAATTTATTATAGTATTTATTTTCTACATGTCTTATAACAACTGCATTTACTCCAAACATTTCAAAGGTTTTTACTGTATCATACAGACTTTCTCCCTTTTTTAGGCTTGAATTACTAGCATCAAAATTCTGTGTTTTACAACCTAATTTTAATGCTGCTATATCAAAACTGTAATGTGTTCTTGTTGATGGCTCAAAAAATAAATTTGCTACTATTTTTTCTCCTTTATAATCTACTTTTTTCCCATTTTTAAATTCTTCTGCTAAATCAAGTATTTTATTAATTTCCTCTTTTGTAAAATTATCTAAGCTTAATACATCCATTTTTATATCCCCTTTTTGACATTTTTTCTATTTTAGCACTACAAAAATAATTGTACAAGTATTTTTTATGTTTTTAATATAATAATTGATAAATAATATTATGTATAAATTACTTGTATATTTTATAAAACTATGCTATTATTTATTTAATTTAGTAAAGGAGGATTATTATGGGATGGATTATACTTGCTATTGTTGTTGTTTTAATAATTGCAATTATTAGCTTATATAATAATTTAGTACGATTAAGAATGAAGGTAAAAAATGCTTGGAGTCAAATTGATGTTCAATTACAAAGAAGGTTTGATTTAATTCCAAATTTAGTAGAAACTGTAAAGGGATATATGAATCATGAAGAAGGTACTCTAACAAAAATTGCTGAACTTAGAACTTCTTGGGCAAATGCTACTACTGTTTCAGAAAAAGCAGAATTAGATAATCAATTATCTGGAACACTTAAAACTATTATGTCTGTTTCAGAAAATTATCCAGATTTAAAAGCAAATCAAAACTTTTCTGAATTGCAAGAAGAATTACAAAATACAGAAAATAAAATTTCTTTTTCAAGACAATTTTATAATGATAGTGTTACCATTTATAATACAAAATTAGAAGTAGTTCCTTCTAATATTATTGCTTCTATGTTTCATTTTACACCAGAACCATTATTTAAAGCAGAATCTGATGAAGCTAGAAGAAATGTAAAAGTTAGCTTTGATAAAGGAAATAAAACAGAATAATATTTTATAGTAATTTCACTTTCACAAACTTTTTTATTTTTTCATATTATGTAAATGTGAGGTGAAATTATTATGTTTCTTAGTAATTTTATATTAGCTATGTCTGTTAGTATTGATTCTTTAGGAATTGGTATTACATACGGTTTAAAAAATACTAAAATATCAAATTATGCAAAAGTAATTTTATTTATTATATCAATACTAATTACTACATTATCAATTAGTATTGGTAATATAGTATATAAAATTTTTTCTTCATTTATAACTAATTTAATTGGTGCTTCATTCCTAATTTTAATTGGATTATGGATGATTTATCAAACTTTAAAAAAACCAGAAATAAATATTAAAAATATAGAAAGTAATTCCTTAGAACCAAAAGTATATAAAATTTTTATTCAATCTCTTCGGAATTACTATTCAAATTATTCGTAACCCTATTTCTTCTGATTTAGATAATTCTAAAAAAATTGATTGGAAAGAAGCTATTTATTTAGGAATTGCTCTTTCTATTGATTCTATGAGTATTGGAATTTGTAGCAGTACTTTAGGTTATACTTCTTTTATATTTCCAATATTAGTAGCTAGTTTCCAATTAATTTTTTTATCATTAGGAAGATTTTTAGGAATGAAGATTTCTTATACTTCCCATATACCAGAAAATATATGGGGTATAATTTCTGGTATTTTATTAATTTGTATTGGCAGTAGTAGATTTTTATTTTAAAAACATTATCTAACTGTTATTAACTCTTTTTTATTTATTACTACTTGTTTATCTTTATAATCTTTTAAATTATATACAATTGTAGTAATAAATAATTTTGGAGTTAAACTTTCTTTTCTTTTTAAATTAAAATATGTATTCATAATTTTTTCACTTGTATATCTTCTAATAGATTCTATTGATTTTTCTATTGTCCATTTTATATTATATTCAGTTACATTATTATAATTTTGTGATACCTTTTTGTACAATCCTTCTCTCATATTTTTTGTTAGTTCTTCATCTTCTAAAGCATATACTATAGATTCTAGTATATAATGATATCCTATTGTTATTGGATTTACCTCAAATTTTTCTAATTCTTTTCTTACTAATTGCTCATAACTATTTTTATTTAAATAACTCATTATTTCTTCTATTGTTGCAACTATCCTTTTTAATATATGAGGTCTTTCTATAATACTATAAATATAACTTTTATACTTATTTATGAATTCTGTATTTTGCATATTTGCTGATATTGCTATTATATATGGTTTTATATCTTTATTTTGTATAATTTTTTCTATAGTTTGTAATCCACTTAAATTAGGAATTCCTAAATCTAATATTACAATATCTCCTTCCTCTAAATTTTCTAAATGTTTAAAAACCTTATTTCCATCAATTGATAAACTCCATAATTGCATTTTCTTATTTTGTTTTGAAATGTAGTTTAATAAATTTCTAGAAAATTCTAGATTGTCTTCAATAACTAATAAACGATTCATTTTTTCTCCTTTCATATATGAATTTTTTCTTTTTATTAAAATTCCCCTATATAATAGGACGTAAAAAATTTCATTTCGTTACAGATTTTCGTCAATTTTTTTTATTTTTTTTCATTTTTTTACAAAATACGACAAATATATTCCGCTTTTTTCCGCTTTTATTGAAATAAAATGAATTAAATAGTATAGTTACATAAACCATCTACAAAGAACGGTTTACTACGATTACAAAAGAAGGCTCTATCTATATAGGAGTCTTTTTTTTGTAATAAATTCATATGAAGCTATATAAACTTACCAACAAGAAACTTACAAACAAAAGAAAAAATTCTACGAAAGGCAAAGGTACACAACAATGAAAAAAACTATTAAAAAAATGAGTAACTCATTACTTTGCTTGGCAGTAATTGCCAGCACACTTATTTGCACTAACATGCCTATTATGGCGGCAGAAGCAAATAATGTAACGCCTATTGTAGAAGGGGATCGGGGAAATTTTGCAAATGATCCTGTAAATGAACGGGATATCCCAAGTGGATATGAATTTATTAATGGAGAAACAGCTCGTGCAAGTGGTATATATGGCTATGCAGCAGGACACTTGACTTCCTCATATATGAATTTTAAAGTCAATGCTACTGGCACTGGAACTTCCAGAGGAGGAATTTCTATTAAAACTCATGGATTTTCTTCCAATTCTGCACGTATCGAAGTAACATTAAAAAGACCAGATGGTTCAGTAGCTAAAACTTACATATTAACAGGAAATATGATGGTAGAAAATTTATCATTTAGTAATGCTCCTGCAGGAGAATATACTGTGGCAGCTGCTATATCGGGAACTCCCGGTGGTTATGTAAGTGTTTGGGTATTTTCTATGTAATGATTATTAATTAGCTTCATATGAAAAACAAAAAAAATTATAGGGTGTATGGAAAAGCATACACCCTTTTCTTTTATAAAGCTCATTTTTTAGTAAGAATTAGCTTCACGTGGAGGTTGCACTTTTCACTTAGCGAGCCTGACGAGCGGTGAAAACGTCCAACCTCCAGCAAGATGAAGCGGATTTATTTGTAAGAGTTTTTTATATTTCTTCTATTTCTTTAACTGCAAAATTTTCTCTCCAGTATTGTTTAACATCTTCTTTATTTTCTCCATTCCAAATATTTATATTATGATGAAGCTCATTTCCTATTTTTTGCAAATTACTCCACATATTTTCGGTTAATAAGTAATTCTCATACTGCTCTTTTAACCCCTCTTCCGTATATCCCTTATAAGCCACCCTAGCACTTTTACACTTTCCATTCTCATCAATAACAGCCACTAAAATAATATCTGCATATCCATCTTTACATGCTGAATCTGGCAATCTTGTCTCAGCTCTTAAAAATGTATAATTATTTATCTGCATTTGAGACTTTTTATTTATATACATAACCACGCCAAAAGCAATAACTGCAATTATAACTCCAATAATCCAAATAGAATTTACCCATCTCATCTTAAGCTTCTTCAAATAATTAATCTCATAATCTTGATTAATCTTTTCTAACTGCAAATCCCCATTCATATCCTTTAAAACCTGTGATGCTCCCCATTCACTATTTTTTGTTAAATGGCTATCTACATTTGATAATCCATAT
>CANAQC010000041.1 GCA_947363765.1 uncultured Clostridium sp.
AATTAGAATTACCAGCTGGTGTTGAAATTGAAATCAAATTGTAAAAATTAGATATTAACAAAATTCTAAGATATTTGATGTAAAATAAGACCATGCTGATAATATTCAGCCAATAGTTAGGAGGAAATTAATAATGAAAGCAATCATTGCAAAAAAAGTTGGAATGACACAAATCTTTGATGAAAAAGGTACAGTTATTCCAGTAACAGTAGTTCAAGCAGGACCTTGTATAGTAGCACAAATAAAATCTGATGAAACAGATGGATATAATGCTATACAATTAGGTTTTGGTGAAGTAAGTGAAAAACACATTAACAAACCCAAAAAAGGACATTTTACAAAAGCAGGAAATCCAAATAAAAAACATTTAAGAGAATTTAGAGTAGATTCAATAGATGTTAAAGTGGGTGATGTTATAAAAGCAGATGTTTTTGTAGAAGGTGAAAAAATAGATATTCAAGGAACAACAAAAGGAAAAGGATTCCAAGGTGTTATTAAACGTCATGGACAATCAAGAGGACCTATGGGACATGGTTCTATGTATCATAGAAGACCAGGTTCAATGGGACCAACATCAACACCAGGAAGAGTATTTAAAGGTAAAAAACTTCCAGGTCATATGGGTGTTCAAACAGTTACAATACAAAACTTAGAAGTTGTAAAAGTAGATTTAGACAAAAATGTTATTTTAGTAAAAGGTAGTGTGCCTGGAGCAAAAGGTTCACTATTAAAAATAAAGCAAGCTGTAAAAGCTGCTAAATAATAAGGAAGGAGGATAAAAAATGCCTAAAATAGATGTATATAATATAGAAGGTAAAAAGGTTAGTGATGTAGAACTAAAAGAAGAAATTTTTGGAATTAAACCAAATAAAGCAATTGTACATAGTGTAGTTGTTAATTATTTAGCTAACCAAAGACAAGGTACTCAAAATACTAAAACAAGATCAGAAGTATCTGGTGGTGGTAAAAAACCTTGGAGACAAAAAGGAACAGGTCGTGCAAGACAAGGTAGTATTCGTGCACCACATTGGGTTGGTGGAGGAATAGCACTAGGTCCAAAACCACGTTCATACAAATATAGAGTAAATAAAAAAGAAAGAAGACTTGCAATTAAATCAGTTTTAAGTTCTAAAGTATTAGAAAAAGAATTAGTAGTAGTTGATACTATATCTTTAAAAGAAATTAAAACAAAAAATATGGTTAATGTTTTAAACAATTTAAAAGTAGAAGGAAAAACATTAATTGTATTACCAGAAAAAAATGAAAATGTACAAAGATCAGCAAGAAATATTAAAGGAGTTAAAACAAGCTTAGTAAATACAATAAATGTATATGATTTATTAAAATACAAAAATCTTGTTCTTACTCTAGATACTATTAAAAAATTAGAGGAGGTGTACATATAAATGAGACCAGAAGATATTATTATAAAACCAATTATTACTGAAAAAAGTAATGATGGATTACAACAAGGGAAGTATACCTTTAAAGTAAATAAAAAAGCAACAAAAGTAGATATAGCAAGAGCTGTTGAAAAACTTTTTGATGTAAAAGTTATTAATGTTAATACAATGACTGTTAAGGGAAAAGAAAAAAGAGTTGGAGCTCATTCAGGAAAAACACCAGATTGGAAAAAAGCAATAGTAACAATTAATACTAATATAGAAGATATTAAATATTTAACTAAAGGTGGAAAAGAAGTAAAAGTTTCTAAAAAATATAAAGATTCTATTGATGACTTTATGGGAGCATAAATAGAGAGAAAATAAGTATCGAGAAATAACTCGGAAAATAAATAAAAAAGGAGAGAAAAGAAAAAATGGGAATGAAACATTTTAGAGCCTATACCCCATCAAGAAGAAACATGACTGTTTCAACATTTGACGAAATTACCAAAAAGACTCCTGAAAAATCTTTACTAGCAAAGAAAAAAGAAAAAGCAGGAAGAAATTCATATGGTAGAATTACAGTTCGTCATCAAGGTGGAGGTAATAGACAAAAATATAGAATAATAGATTTTAAACGTAACAAAGATGATATGATAGCAACTGTTATTGGTATAGAATATGATCCAAACAGAAGTGCAAATATTGCATTAGTAGAATATGAAGATGGAGAAAGAAGATATATTATAGCACCTGTTGGATTAACAGATAATGACAAAGTAGTATCTGGCTTAAAAGCAGACATTAAACCAGGAAATTGTATGCCAATAGAAAGCATTCCAGTAGGTACATTAATCCATAATATAGAATTAAATCCAGGTCAAGGTGGAAAAATGGTAAGAAGTGCAGGACAAAGTGCACAACTTATGGCAAAAGAAGGAAAATATGCACATGTACGTTTACCATCTGGTGAAATGAGACTAGTTTTAACTAAATGTAGAGCAACTATTGGAACAGTAGGAAATACAGATCATGAAAATGTAAAGCTTGGTAAAGCAGGAAGAACAAGACATATGGGAATTCGTCCTACTGTTAGAGGATCTGTAATGAACCCAGTAGATCACCCTCATGGTGGTGGTGAAGGTAGAGCACCAGTAGGACGTCCAGGTCCACTTACTCCTTGGGGTAAACCAGCACTTGGATATAAAACAAGAAAGAAAAATAAACTTTCTAACAAATTTATTGTTAAACGTAGAAAATAGAAAAAAGGAGGAAAAGTTTAATGTCAAGGTCAAGCAAGAAAAAACCATTTGTTGCACCTGAACTTCTAAAAAGAGTAGAAGCAATGAATGAAACAGGAAAAAAAGAAGTTCTTAAGACGTGGTCAAGAGCATCTACAATATATCCACAATTTGTTGGACACACAATTGCTGTTCATGATGGAAGAAAACATGTACCAATTTATATAACTGAAGAAATGATTGGACATAAATTAGGTGAATTTGCACCTACAAGAACTTTTAAAGGTCATGCAGGAGAAAAAGCATCTACTGTTAAAAAGTAAATTAGAGATTAAAAGTTAGAGATATTAGAGAACAAATTCTTTAGCTTTGTTAAGAAAGAAGGAGGGAATCTTAAGTGGAAGAAATAAAGGACGAAGTAAAAACTGCTGAAGCTAGTTTAAAATATGCAAGAATTTCTGCAAGAAAAGTAAAAATTGTAGCAGACTTAATTCGTGGAAAAGATGTAGATAAAGCTATAGCAATTGTTAAATTTACACCAAAAGCTGCTTCAGAAATAATTGAAAAGTTATTAAAGTCTGCAATTGCAAATGCTGAAAATAACCATGGAATGGATAGTAAAAACTTATATATTGCTGAAATTTATGCAAATCAAGGTCCTACTCTAAAAAGAATAAGACCAGCAGCAAAAGGTTCTGCTGTTAGAATTAGAAAAAGAACCAGTCATATTACAATAGTATTAAAGGAAAGAGTATAAAAATAAGAAAGGAGAATTTTTAGCATGGGACAAAAAATGCATCCACATGGATTAAGAGTAGGAATTATTAAAGATTGGAACTCAAAATGGTATGCTGATAAGAGAAATTATAGTGATTATTTAGTAGAAGACCATAAAATCCGTGAATATGTTAAGAAAAAATTATTTATTAGTGGTATTTCAAAAATTGAGATTGAAAGAACAGCTAAATTTATTAAAGTAAATGTATATACAGCAAAACCTGGTCTAGTAATTGGAAAAGGTGGGCAATTAGCAGAAAGTTTAAAAAATGATTTACAAAAAATGATACAAAAAGAAGTTAATTTAAATATTGTTGAGGTAAAGGATATTGATTTAGATGCACAACTTGTTGCAGAAAATATTTGTTCTCAACTTGAAAGAAGAATTTCATTTAGACGTGCAATGAAACAATGTATGCAAAAAACAATGAAAGCAGGGGCATTAGGTATTAAAACATCTGTATCTGGAAGATTAGGTGGAGCAGACATGGCAAGAACAGAATTTTATAAAGAGGGAACTATTCCACTTCAAACTTTAAGAGCAGATATAGATTATGGATTCTATGAGGCAAATACAACTTATGGAAAAATTGGTGTTAAAGTTTGGATCTATAAAGGTGAAATTCTTCCTGCAAAAAAAGAGAAAGTAGAAGGAGGAGATAACTAATGCCATTAATACCAAAAAGAACTAAATATAGAAAACAACAAAAAGGTAGAAATAGAGGATGTGCTACAAGAGGAAACTTTGTTTCTGATGGAGAATATGGATTACAAGCAAGTGAGGCAGCTTGGATTACAACAAATCAAATAGAAGCAGCTCGTATTGCAATGACTCGTCATATTAAAAGAGGTGGTCAAGTTTGGATTAAAATATTCCCAGATAAACCAGTAACAAAAAAACCTGCTGAAACTCGTATGGGTAAAGGTAAAGGAGCACCAGAATATTGGGTAGCTGTTGTAAAACCTGGTAGAGTATTATTTGAAATTGCAGGTGTTCCAGAAGAATTAGCAAAAGAAGCTATGAGACTTGCAGCAAACAAACTACCAATTAAAACAAAATTTGTTAGAAAAGAAACTATAAAAGTAGGTGGTGATGTTGATGAAGATAAATAAAATAAATGAAATGTCTTCACCAGAGCTAGAAAAAGAGTTAAATGAACTAAAAATGGAATTATTTAAACTAAGATTTAGCCATGCAACAAATGGATTAGACAATCCATTAAAAATAAAAGAAGTAAAAAAAGACATTGCAAGAATAAAAACAATATTAAGACAAAGAGAAATGGCAGATGCTAAAAAATAAACCCATGTAGGAGCGATTTTAATCGCTTCGGCTTCAAAGAAATTTCTCTATAAAGAGAAAGAAAGGAGAAAATTATGGAAGAAAGAAATCTTCGTAAAGTTATGATAGGAACAGTCATATCTAATAAAATGGATAAGACAGTTGTTGTAGCCGTAAAAACAAATGTAAAACATGATGTTTATGGAAAAATTGTAAAGAAAACTTATAAATTAAAAGCACATGACGAAGAAAATGCTTGTGAAATTGGAGATGAAGTTAAAGTAATGGAAACACGTCCTCTTTCTAAAGATAAAAGATGGAGAGTAGTTGAAATTACAAAAAAAGCGATTATTAAATAGAAGTTAGAAAAATGAAATTAAAATACTAAAAAAGGAGGAGGAGACTAGAATGGTACAACAACAATCAATATTAAAAGTAGCTGATAATACTGGTGCAAGAGAAATTATGTGTATTCGTTGTTTAGGTGGATCATATAGAAAATATGCTGGTATTGGAGATGTTATTGTTGCTTCTGTTAAAAGTGCTACACCAGGAGGTGTTGTAAAAAAAGGAGAAGTAGTTAAAGCGGTTATAGTAAGAACAAAAAAATCACAAAGACGTGCAGATGGTTCTTATGTAAGATTTGATGAAAATGCTGCTGTTATTATACGTGATGATGGAAATCCAAAAGGAACTCGTATTTTTGGACCAGTAGCAAGAGAATTAAGAGAAAAAGAATATATGAAAATATTGTCATTAGCTCCAGAAGTTCTTTAAGAGTAAATCAAAATAAAGCATCTTACGTTTAAATTTATTACAAAATCCACAATATACTTTGCATTTTGTAATAATTGGACTAGTAATATACTATTTTGTTTCACTCTAAATAGTGAGTTAAACAAGAATCTTGAAAAAGAGGTGAAAAAAGAAAATGAAAATAAAAAAAGGTGATACTGTTAAAGTTTTATCAGGTAATGATAAAGGTAAAACAGGAGAAGTCTTAGAAGTTATACCAAAAACTCAAAAAGTTATTGTAAAAGGTATTAATATTAGAAAAAAACATGTTAAACCAAGAAAACAAGGAGAAGAGGGTGGAATTATTCCAGTAGAATGTGCGATTCATTCTTCAAAAGTAAATGCTGTATGTCCAAAATGCGGTAAAGCCTCTAGGATTGGATATGTTATAGAAAAAGAAGAAAAAATACGCATTTGTAAAAAATGTGGTGCAAAATTAAAATAAGAAAGGAGGATATTAAATACTATGGAAAAATTGAAAGAACAATACAAAAAAGAAGTAGTTCCAGCATTAATGAAAAAATTTAATTATAAATCAGTTATGCAAGTTCCAAAACTTGACAAAATTGTTATTAATATAGGATTAGGAGATTTAAAAGATAATCCAAAATCATTAGATAATGCAATAAATGATTTAGGTATTATTACAGGTCAAAAACCAATTGTAACAAAAGCTAGAAAGTCAATTGCTGCATTTAAATTAAGAGAAGGAGCAAATATTGGATGTAAAGTTACTCTAAGAAGTACAAAAATGTATGAATTTGCTTATAAATTTTTTAATGTAGCACTTCCAAGAGTTAGAGATTTTAGAGGAGTATCAACAGATTCTTTTGATGGTAGAGGAAATTACTCAGTTGGTATAAAAGAACAATTAATATTCCCTGAAATTGAATATGAAAAGATTGATAAACTAAGAGGTATGGACATTATATTTGTAACAACAGCTAAATCAGATGAAGAAGCAAAAGAATTGTTAACATTATTAGGAATGCCATTTAAAAACTAATTGAAGGAAGGAGAATATTATGGCTAAAAAGTCAATGATTATAAAACAACAAACACCACAAAAATATAAAACAAGACAATACAATAGATGTAAACTTTGTGGTAGACCACATGCATATATTAGAAAATATGGAATTTGCCGTGTATGTTTTAGAAAATTAGCTCATGAAGGTGAAATTCCAGGTGTGAAAAAAGCAAGTTGGTAGACTAGAAATTAGAAACTAGAGATTAGAACTTAAACAATCTTTTAAAATAAAAGAACAAATAAAGTTGGAAATGAAACATTAGGAGTTAATTCCTAAGTATCAAACATCCAACCTCAAAAAGGAGGTAAAGAAAAAAATTATGAATATTACAGATCCAATTGCAGATATGCTAACAAGAATTAGAAACGCAAATACTTCAAAACATAAAACAGTAGATATACCTGCATCTAATATGAAAAAAGCAATTGCTGAGATTTTATTTGAAGAAGGATATATCAAATCATTTGAAGTAATAGAAAATGAAAATCAAGGGATAATTCGTATTACTATTAAATATGACGAAAAAGGTAGTCGTGTTATTGCAGGATTAAAAAGAATTAGCAAACCAGGATTAAGAGTTTATGCAAATCATGAAGAATTACCAAGAGTATTAAATGGATTAGGTATTGCTTTAATTTCTACTTCAAAAGGAATTATGACAGACAAAAAAGCAAGACAACAAGGTATAGGTGGAGAAGTATTAGCTTATGTATGGTAATTAGAACTTAAAAATTAGAAATTAGCAATTAAAAGTTTATTAATAGGTTAAAGATTGATGCAAAATTTATTTAGAAATTTGCATACATTATAAAATAAAGAGGTGAAAATAAAAAATGTCAAGAATAGGAAATAGTCCAATTACAGTTCCAAATGATGTTGAAGTTAAAATTGATGGTCAAAATATTACAGTAAAAGGACCAAAAGGAACTTTAGAAAGACAAATACATAAAAATATAGCTATGTCTTTAGAAAACAATGTTATTACAGTAACAAGACCAAATGATGAACCAGAAAATAGAAGTTTACATGGACTAACAAGAACTCTAATTAGTAACATGATTAAAGGGGTAAAAGAAGAATTTCAAAAAGAATTACAAATTAATGGTGTTGGATATAGAGCTACAAAACAAGGTAATAAGTTAGTTATGAACTTAGGATATTCTCATCCAGTTGAAATGGAAGCACCAACAGGAATTACATTTGATGTACCAAATCCAAATACAATAATTATAAAAGGAATTGATAAAGAAGTTGTTGGTCAAACAGCTGCAGTTATAAGAACTAAAAGGCCACCAGAAGTATATCGTGGAAAAGGTATTAAATATGCTGAAGAAGTTATTCGTCGTAAAGAAGGTAAAGCAGGTAAAAAATAGAAATTCAAATAAAAAATTTGAATTTTAAATAGTTTTAAGAAAGGAGAAAAAAATGGTAAAGAAAACTAATAGGAAGCTAGAAAGAACTAGAAGACATATTCGTGTACGTAGAAAAATAAGTGGAACAGCAGATTGTCCAAGATTATGTGTATATAGAAGTAATTCTAATATTTATGCACAAATAATTGATGATAATGCAAAAGTTACATTAGTTAGTGCTTCTACATTAGATAAAAACATAAAAGAAAAACATGCAAATAAAGTAGCTGCTAAAGAAGTAGGAAGTTTAATTGCAAAACGTGCAATCGAAAAAAATATAAAAACAGTCGTATTTGATAGAGGCGGATATATTTATCATGGTATTGTAAAAGAATTAGCAGAAGCTGCACGTGAGGCAGGACTTGATTTTTAATCACTTAATTAAAGTTATGCTATTAGAAATTAAAATTAATATTTGTAAGAATTATTTACTAGTTAATTAAAAAGAAGGAGGGAAAACAAAAACCAATGGAAGAAATGCAAGAATTAAAAGAAAAAGTTGTTGCAATTAACAGAGTTGCGAAAGTTGTTAAAGGTGGTAGAACTTTTCGTTTTAGTGCAGTTGTTGTAGTAGGAGATGGAAATGGTCATGTTGGAGTAGGAAGTGGTAAAGCAGCAGAAGTTCCAGATGCTATTAAAAAAGCAATTGAAGATGCTAAAAAGAATTTAGTAACAGTACCAGTAGTAGGAACAACAATTCCTCATGAATATATTGGAAAATTTGGAAGTGCAAGTGTTATGTTAAAACCAGCAGCAGAAGGTACTGGAGTTATAGCAGGAGGAAGTGTTAGACCTGTATTAGAACTTGCAGGATATAAAGATATTAGAACAAAAGTACTAGGAACTAATAATCCAAGAAACGTTGTATATGCAACATTAAATGGATTATCTAGTATGAGTACAGTTGAACAAGTTGCTAAAAAAAGAGGAAAAAAAGTAGAAGAAATATTATAATAGAAATTAGGGATTAGGAGTTAGAGGTTAGAAAAACTTTAATGATAGTCTCTGAAAAATGAACAAAAAGATAGAATTTTGGAATTAGTAAATTTTTTCTAATTTCTAACTTCTATTATCTAATAAATTAAGGGAGGTGCAAAAGCAAAATGAAATTAGACAATTTAACTCCATCCGCAGAAAGAAAACAAAGAAAAAGAGTTGGACGTGGAATAGGTTCAGGTCTTGGAAAAACTTCTGGAAAAGGTCATAAAGGACAAAAAGCAAGAAGTGGAGGCGGAGTAAGGAGAGGATTTGAAGGTGGTCAAACACCATTATATAGAAGATTACCAAAAAGAGGATTTAAAAATATATTTGCTAAAGAATATGTAGAAGTAACATTAACAATGCTTAATAAATCAAAAGCAGAAGAAGTAACAGCTGAAACATTACTTTCTGAGGGAATTATTTCTAAAGTAAAAGATGGTATTGTTATTCTTGCAACAGGTAACTTAGATAAAAAACTAACAGTAAAAGCAAAAAGATTTACAAAAAATGCAAAAGAAAAAATTGAAGCTGTTGGTGGAAAGACAGAGGTGATTTAATTGTTTAAAACAATAAAAAATGCCTTAAAAACAGAGGAAGTTAGAAAAAGATTATTATATACATTAGTATTAATTATTATTTTTAGACTTGGATGTTTTATTACTATTCCAGGAGTTGATACATTTAGCCTAAATGAAGCTATGGGACAAAATACTGGAATTGGTGGATTAATAAATATTATTTCAGGTGGAGCTTTTTCAAGATTCTCAATTTTTGCTATGACAATTAGTCCATATATTACAGCATCAATTGTAATTCAATTATTAGCCATGGTAATACCTGCACTTGAGCGTTTAGCAAAAGAAGGTGGAGAAGAAGGAAGACAAAAAATGAATAGATATACTAAATATTTAACAATTGTACTTGCAATTGTTGAAGCATTAGGACTTTATCTTTCATACAAATCTTCTGGAATATTTATCAACCCAGGATTTTTAACAGGATTTATTGTAGTGCTTTCACTTGTTGCAGGTACTGCACTTCTAATGTGGCTTGGAGAACAAATTACAAATAAAGGAATTGGAAATGGTATATCAATTATAATTTTTATTGGAATTGTATCAAGTTTGCCAAGTGTGGTAACAACATTATGGAGCTTAACTTTTGGAACAGGTGCATTTAGTACTACAGGGTTATTAATATCTTTAGGAATTATAATTGGAGCAGTTATTTTAGTAGCAGGAGTAGTATTTGTCCAAACAGCAGAAAGAAGAATCCCAGTACAATATGCAAAAAAAGTAGTAGGAAGAAAAATGGTAGGAGCACAAAACACACATATTCCATTAAAACTTGCTATGGCAGGGGTAATGCCAGTTATTTTTGCAAGTAGTTTTATGACATTTCCTGCAATGATTTTACAAATATTTATTAAAGATATTGCAAATGCTACAGGATTTTGGGCAGGAGTATATAAATTTTCAATTGCAACATCAACATCAAATGTTCCAATAGCATATTCAATTGCAAATGCTATTGTATATTTACTATTAATTGTAGGATTTACATTTTTCTATACATATGCTACTTTTAACCCAGCAGAAGTATCAAATAATATTAAGAAAAATGGTGGATTTGTACCAGGAATTCGTGCAGGAAAACCAACAACAGATTATTTATCAAGTGTTATTTCAAAAATAACATGGTTTGGAGGTTTCTTCTTAGCAGTAATTGCAATCCTTCCAATGTTAATACGTTTTACAGGATTAAACGTAGCATTTGGAGGAACATCAATTTTAATTGTGGTAGGAGTAGCACTAGAAACAGTACAACAATTAGAATCATTATTAATGATGAGACATTATAAAGGATTTTTAAGTTAGAATAATAAAATTATACTAAAATAGAAAAACCGATGTTTAGCATCGGTCTTTTTCTTTAAAATGCTCTTATTGACAAGTGTGTTAATAAGAGCATTTTAAATTTTTAACAATA
>CANAQC010000042.1 GCA_947363765.1 uncultured Clostridium sp.
AGTCTTGAATTAATTTTAATGTTTTAGGGTGTCCTAATCAAAAATTATTGACATAATAATTATCAAAGCCTTGCAAAATTATGTAAATTATGGTATTATATATGTACAGTCTTTTTGTTAATCCTCTTTTTCATCATATGGGTATGCAGGAAGATTAGTAAAAATTTTAGGAGGAATCGACTATGATTAGAAATTACAATGGAAATGTAAATCGTTCAGTAATGAGGGATTTACGGAAGCTATGCGATTTAAATGCTGAGAACGAAAGAATTTTGTTTGAAGCATTCGACCAGAAAGGTGAGGTATCTGTTTACGAGAATCTCGATCCTTTTACGGGTTGTCCTGATGAAATGTCAGATGTTGTAACCATGAAAAGCGAGGCCGAAATCAAAGAATACCTGAAGAAAGATTTTATTGGAAGAGTAGAAGGGTATTTGAACCACAGAAAGCCAGCTGAAGACTATCTGCTGAGTGCTCTGATTGAGTTTATCAAGGAAAACGGCAGATTTCCTGAAAAAGATGGTATGAGGCAATTAGAAAAAAATGCAGAAGAAAAGAGAATTGCTGAATTACCTTCTGAGGCTGTAACTGCTCCTAAAGAAATAACAGAGCAGGACATGGCAAGGGAAATCCTGGAGTTAGCCGAGGAAATTATGGAGTCTCGAAGAGAGAATAACCCCGATGACATTGTAGTTCGAGTTGAGCCTTATCCTGAATCTTATGGGATTGATACCGAAGAGTTTCAGGGGAATATCTTACATGAGAGATATTACGGCTCAAAGGATTTTCATGATTACAGATGTGCAATAAGAATAAAAGGCTACCACGATGTTGAAACAATCTCAATCGGCTATTGTTACAGTAGCAGTAATGAAGTATATGTTACTGCTGAAGACTTTTGTGATAAAGAGCTTGATGTTCCTGTAACAAGTTATCTCATAACTATTCATAAAAGTATGGTTGAGATGGCAAAAGCAGAAGGTATCGAATTTACCAGCGAAATCGATTACGACAAATTTCAGGCAGCATAATGTTTTCACAATTAGCAGTAATTTTGCACAAAAAGCAGTGTTTTCACTGCTTTTTGTGTTATCTAACATATTTTAAACTCTCTTATCTAACTTTATCTTTCTTCTTTTTCGTTTGTTCCTTTTCAGCTTGTTTTCGTTCTTCTTCTAACTTTTGATGAAGTTCAAATCGCTTAATTTTTTCTAACCTTAATTCAATATTATTACAATGTTTTATTTCTTCAGCAAGTGGTGTTATCTTTTTAGAAATTTCTACAATCTGACTTTCAATACTTGCCTTTTCATCTTCTGTTTTTGCTCTTTTATGCTTTTTCCATAAATTTTCTCTCTCACTTTTCAATGGGTTAATTTTTTCATAAGCAGATTTTTGATAGTCTAGCAATTCTTGTTCTGTATTGATATTATTTTTACACACAAATCTAACTTGTTTAGAAAATTCGTCCATTTTCTTAATTGCACTTATTAATTCTGGCGTCATTTTCGTTATATTAGGTTTTGAGACGATTTCTATATTGATACCGAGTAATTTCTCATAGTGAAAAATTAAATATGAAATAGAGCCTTTAAATTGCAAATGATTTTGTTTTTCATTGTTATATCTTTCATAACTTCTATTAGCTAATAAATATGGATCTGGAGAATATGGAAATTCAGGTTGTGTTTCTAATATCCTTTTATAAATATTTTCTTTTGAATAACTATTTCCAAATTGCCTTTCAATTCTAGTATTTCGTTTATAAGGCTCTCTTCTTATAGACAATGTTTCGTTTTTATCTGTAACAATATAATCTAAATCTTGTAGTATTTTAATAAATTCGTTATAGTCTTTAGCATTTGCTATTGCATATTCAATAGAATCTTTCATTAATTCTTTATACAAACTACTGGTAGCATATTTATTATATTTTTCTTCTTGCTTTAAAACATTCAATCCATATTCTTCACAAAGTTTATCTGAAGTTTTTCTCATTATTGTATAGTCTTTCTTTGTATTACAAAACCTCTTACCATCTAAAAATGAAACAGAGTTTAAAACAAAATGGGTGTGTAAATTGTCTGTGTTTAGATGAGTAGAAACTACTACTTGAAATTTATCTCCCCATAGTTCTTCAGCAAGTTTAATTCCAATTTCATGTGCTTGTTCTGGTGTTACTTCTCCTTTTACAAAAGATTGTACTCCATGAAAACATTGTATTCCAGTTGTCTTGAAAAATTGCTTTTTAATATTTCTCATTTCTTGTAGAGCAGTGTCAGGCATACAATTTATGCCTGACACATATAATTTCTCTTCTGTTTTTTCTCCATTAACTGCATATTCTATTGTAGCATCTAATCTTTCTTTTACCTTCCATATTTTTGTTACTGCCATAATCTTATTACCACCTACTTACATTCTTTTCCTTTTGTGGTATAAGATAAACTTCTTGTAATGCTAGTATAAAATTTTGTATTTGATTTAATAAAGGATTGATTTTATCTTCTCTCATATAACCTTGATATCTATTATAAGTTCTTGCCATTTGATTTAGGTTTGTCGCCATACCTCGAAGTTGTGAAAGTATTTCATAAAATTTTTCATCTGGTTTTTCTTTTAGCTGATAATCTAAAATTATTTTTCTAAAAAACTCTGATTTATTCAATCCAGACCTTTTAACTTTCTCATTTAGAATTTTGTTTTCATCTTCATTTAAAAACACATTGATTTTTATATTTCTATTTCTCATTTTTTCATCTCGCTTTCTGTTTTTTCTTATTAGGGTTTGGGACTTGTCCCATTCCTATCTGTATTTGTGGCGTGAGTACAAATACGTTGCTTGCATATTCAAGAAATTTAGAAAGTACTCACTTTAAAATTCCTATTTTTTTGAAGAAAAAGTATGATTCTTTACCACCTAAAAAGAAAATTTCTCTTTCTTCTATAGATTGCATATCATAATAAATTTGTACTAATTTTGAAAGTGCAAAGCATTCTTCATTTGATAAATTTCTGCCTTTAATATCTCCTTCTAGTATCATCCAAGTTAAGTTTTCATTTTGTTCTAATATTTTGTTATATTCGTTTTTTAATTCTGCATATTTTTCATTATTATCTTTTAAATATCTTCTACTATTTTCTAAATATTCTTCAAACATATCTTCATATTCTTTATAAAAACTTTCTATTTTTTCCATAACTTTAACCTCCACTTTAAACATAAATTAGTTCATTAAATATAATTTCTTCTGCACGATTTTTAATGTTATTCATTCTGCAAACCCATTCCATTTGATTATTAGCTTTTAGTTCTTCAGTTATATTTTCTTGTTCTGCAAATTGTTTCATTAGTAAACTAAATCTTTCATTTGCTGTTTTATCTATCTCAAGTAAATAATTTCTCAATTTATCTTCAATCCATAAAATTGTATATTCTGTTTTCTTATGTTCTAATAAATATTTCAATCTTAACTTTCCATATTTACCGAGTTCATTAGGATTTACACTAGCTGAATCGACTAAATTTGGAAAGTAATAATCACCTTTTCTTATATATTCAATTCCAGTTTTTTCATCTATAAATCTTTCTTTTAATTCATTATTATCCATATCTAATTTCTCCTTTTCTAATTTTCATACAAATTATTTGCATATAAAAAATCTAAATCATCATAATGTCTTTGCTCATAATTTTGATAACTGTTTTTCTTTCCTTTATTGTTATAATTATTATTGTTATAGTTTGGTCGTAAATTTTCCGTGTCGTGAGTCGTAGATTTTACGATTCGGGACTCGTAATTTTTACGAATCAATTGTATAAGCTTTTCATCATGGTCTATTTTTCCAACATAAATTAAATTAGGCTTATTAGCTCCTTGCTTTTTCTCGTTTATTAGCTTACATTCTTTTAATTGATTGAATGCTTTTGTAACAGTTTTATCAGATAAATTTAATCTTTCTTGAACTTCTTTTCTTGTAAATATTAGAAAGACTTCTTCATTTTCATCAAACCAATTATTTTTTGCTGATAATGTTAATCTATTTAGTAAAAATCCATAAAGAATTTTACTATCTGAATTTAACTTATCTTTATATTTCGGATTGAAGAACAATTCCATTGGTATTTGATAATATAAATGTTCGAAACATTCATTAGCTTTGTATGGTATAAATTCCATTTTGTAATCCTTTCTGATAAGCAGAATAGGAATAATAATAAATAAAGGGAGTATTTGATAGACTTATCAAAGATTAAAAATTTTCCCGACATTCAATCCCGACATTTTATATACATTTTATGGTATTTTTTAGAACTTTTAAAAACTCTTTTCTATGCCTTATAAAATAGGAGATTTTACTTAAATTACGCAAAAAAATACAGATTAGAAATTTGATTTCTAACCTGATATTTTGGTGCAGATGGCCGGAATCGAACCGGCACGGTTTATTCAACCGCAGGATTTTAAGTCCTGTGCGTCTACCAGTTCCGCCACATCTGCATATAAATTTTGTGAACTGGTTTTTGCCTTGCGACAAAAGTAATTATAATATGCTTTTTATATTATTGTCAATACCTTTTCACTTTTTTTTCATTTTTTTTGAGTTAATAAATTACTTTTTATACCTTGTTCACAAAAACATTATTTATTTACATATATTAAATTAAATTTAAAATTTTTATATGAAAACCCCAAAAATAACAAGTAACATTAATAATAAAGTTTCTGTTTAAAATACTATACATTTGTTTATACATAAAAAATTGCAACAAAATTTTTCTGTAAAATGTATTTATATAATATAAAGTTTGTAGAAATTTCCTACAATATAAAAAAAGAATGTAGTCTTGCTACATTCTTTCATATGAATTCATATATTTATTTTAATATATACAAATCTTATTTTTTGTTAACTAAATCTTTTAAAGCTTTTCCTGCTTTGAATACAGGAGCTTTAGATGCTGGTATTTTGATTTCTTCTTTAGTTTGTGGGTTTCTTCCTTTTCTAGCTGCTCTTTTTCTTACTTCAAAAGAACCAAATCCAACTAATTGTACTTTGTCTCCTTTTACTAATGTTTCTGTAACAACGTCAACGAAAGCATTAACTGTTGCTTCAGCACTTTTTTTTGTTTCTCCTGTTTTAGCAGCTATGGCTGCAATTAAATCTGATTTGTTCATTTAAATTACCTCCTAAAAGTTTTCATTTATGTAGCTTATTTCATCTACAATAGTATTATTCGCCAAAATTATATAAAATCCCTCTTTTTTTCTTTTATTTTTTTCTTTTAATCCTTACTATTTCTAAGAATTGTTTTGATATTGTCAATTTGATTGTGTATTTTCTTCTTTATAAATTCCAAATTTTAGAAGTAGTCTATACAATTTTTGTCCATAAGGAATCATATATATTTCTTCTTTTGTAAATAATTTTAATGCTATAATTGCTAGCACATAAATAATTATAGCACTTAATATTGCTAATATTGAAGCTATTGAAATAGAAAAAATTTTGTTAAGTCCAATATATATTGCATAAGAACATACTGACATAATTATTGTAGAAATTATAGGTTTTACAATATATTTTGAAAAAGAAAATCTAATTTTAATACTTTTTCTTAATACACTAAATCCTATAATACATGCAACAATATTACATGCAATTGTTCCAATAGCTGCTCCATTAACACCAATACTTGGAATTGGTACTAATAGTATATTTAAAACTAATTTTACAATAACTCCTACTCCAAATGCTATTGCAGGTACCATTATTTTTCCTAACCCCTGTAAAGCACCATTAATTGTTTGTGCAAGTACTGTAAAAATTATAGCAAGTGAACTAATTTGTAATAATACCGCTCCTGCTGCTTGTGCAGGAAATAATAGTTTTAAAATTTGCTCTGAAAAAACAAACATGCCTGCAGTACATGGAAGTCCTATTAATATTGTAACCAAAATAGAAAAACTTACTCTCTTATTTATTGTATTGTTATCATTTTTTGCTCTTGCAAAAGATATAGCTGGAACAAGAGCAGTTGCAAAAGCAATGTTAAATGATAATGGCAGTGATGTTAGTGTATCCACTTTTCCACTTAATATTCCATATTGAATTTTGGCTGCACTTTCATCCATAAATGTTTTCAATCCTCTAACTACTGTTGTAGAATCAATATTTTTATTAATAGAAGATAATATTGCACTAAGTGATATAGGAATTGATACAGATAAAATACCTTTTATTACATTAAAAATACTTTCTTTTTTGGTAATAATACCTGTTGAATTTATATTTATTGTTCTATTATTTTTATAAAATACAAATAAATATATAAAACTTCCTATTGTTGCAACAGTAGTTGCTAAATTTGCTCCTGCTGCCATTACCTTAGTATTTATTCCCATTGTAATTGCTATTAACTCAACAAGCAAAATTGTAAATACTGTTTTAAAAATTTGCTCTAAAGTTTGTGAATTTGCTGTTACTTTTAATGTTCCATTCCCATTAAAATATCCTCTTATTACGCAAATTAATGATACAAAAAAAATAGATGGTGATAATGCAACTAAAGTTAATTCTGCATCTGGTATTTGAACAATTACATTTGCTATATAACTTGCTCCAAAAAATAAAATACATGTTCCAATAAAACCTAATAGCCCAAATGTAAAAAAAGCAATTTTAAAGATTCTATTTGCTCCTTTATTATCTCCTATTGCTATTCTTTCTGAAACTAATTTTGAAATTGCATTTGGAACTCCTACTGAAGAAAGTGTTAAAAGTAATGAATAAATATAAAATCCAGAACTATATATTGCATTCCCTTCATCTCCAAATCCTTCTCTATTAGTAAGATATAATTTATATACAAGACCAATTAATTTAATTAATACTTGAGAAAACATCATAGCAAATATACCTTGCATAAAGCTTTCTTTTTTAAGAGTCTTTTTTACTTTTTGCATATTTTTTCCTCTTTCTTTTTAACTTATTTTTTATAATTATATTTAAACTTATATTAACATTCAAGTATTTTTGTAAATTTCTTTGCCAATTCTTCTAATATGTTAAAACTAATTAGAAGAATTATGTTTTTTTACTTTAAATCTCTTGTTTTTTTACCAATTTTATAGGATAATATATAGTGTGAACTTATATTTTGAAAGTGGTGAAAAAATTGCTAAAATATTTTGATAAATTTTTAAAGTGGTTAGGTACAGACAGAAATACTTTTGTCACATATATATTAACCCTTGCTACTATTTATGTCATGGTAGACCGAATAATTGAATTAGTTATATTATTTTTTACTGGAATTGGAGTTTCATATTGGGGGCCAATTACTTATACTATAGCTCTTGCTTGCCCTGTATTTGCATTTTTATTTTCTGGTTCTTCAAGTTTTGCAAAATCTTATTGGACAAAAGTAAGTTTTTTATATGTATATTGTATTAGTTTATATGTAGTAGGAATATCTATGGCTGTACAATGGATTAATGCAATTTTATGGCTATTGTTTGTGTCTATTCCAAATTATACAACAATTGTATCTGAATTTTCAAATTTAATTAGACCAGCCTTTCAATCTATTGCTATTTATTTACCATTAGTTACTTTCTACCCATTATTTAAATGGTTATTTACAGGACTAAATGAAAATAAAGATATTCGTGATGGTATTAATGATTATGCTGGAATCGATTTATCTGATAAGAAAACAGGATTTGGTCCATATACTTGTGAAAATATTCTTTGTAGAGATAAAATAAAGGGGCATCTTGCAAAAATTCCAGAAACAAGAAGATTTGATCCAAGTCTTATTGTTGGATATTCTGGAACAGGAAAAACTATGATGGTATTTGAACCTATGATTGCAAGAGATATTGAAAAGAAAAACTTTTTTAAAGAAGTTTCAAAAGAAATGGGATTTACTGCTTTAAAAACTGGTATTGCCCATCTAAACCTTCCATATGATAATAATTATTTAAATAAAAACTTTACACTTAGTATGTTAACTCCTGCATCTGGTAAAGAAGCTATTTATAAAGCTTATATAAATAAAATGATTTATAATGACAAAGGATCAAATGGTATTATTTATCGTGATTTAGGTATAACACAAATTTCACCTGATATAGATTCTATTTCACGTATAGCAGATGTTGCAAAAAACTATAATGTTCCTATTAATTTAATTGATCCTAATGATACAAATTCAATTGGATTAAATCCTTTTGTTTTTGATGATCCTTCTTTAACTGCTATTGCTATTTCTACTGTATTAAAAGGAATGTATAATACAACTCACACAGATGTAGAACAAGCCTTTAGAGAAAATACTGCAGCTCAAGCAATAGAGAATTTATCTATTCTTTTAAAGGTAATGTATCCAAGATTACATAATGGTGATTTACCTAACTTAGAAGATATGCTAAAAATGCTAAATGACTTTGATTTAGTTGAAGATATGTGTCATAAAATGGAAGAAATTCCAGAGCTTTCAGAAAAATATTCTTTACAATTAGGATATTTTAAGAAAAACTTCTATAGTAGTGGAGAAGTAAAAGCAGATACTCAAAGATTTGTATATTCTGCTATTACTCAGTTAGATAATTTATTACGTCTTGGTAATGTTAGAAACATTTTATGTAATAGAACTAATAATATTGATTTTGATAAAATGCTTTCTAATGGTCAAGTGACTCTTGTTTGTACTAGACGAGGAGATTTAGGTGCTACTGCTCATAAAGCATTTGGATTATTCTTTATTTTATTAATGCAATTTTCTGTATTAAGAAGACCTGGAAATGAACGTACAAGAATTCCTCACTTTTTATATATTGACGATTTTTCAGATTATGTTGGACCTGCAACTGAAAGCTTATATACTATCTATAGAAAATATCATGTAGGAACTATGATGTCTATTCAAAATCTTTCTCAGTTAGGATTTAAAGGTCAATCTAAATATCGTGATTCAATTATGACAAATGCAACAACAAAATTAGTATTTGGTGGATTAACTCGTGAAGAAAGTGAAATTTGGGAAAAAGAATTTAATGACCATAGAGAATGGATATATAATGTCTCTTATGATTCTAAAAAAATTGAATATGATTCAAAAATTAGTAATCCTAAATGGGATTGGAAAGCAAATATTAAAGCTGGAAAACTTCAAGCTCTTGGCTTTAAAATGTGTGCATATGTATATAAAGACTTAAAAGGAAAAAATCAATATGGTGATGGTAAAGTTGATTTTATGGATGATAAATATAAAGAACCACATCCTAGTAAAATTTATGACTTTGCAAGATTTACTAATGGTATTACCGAAGAAAATAAAATTGATAATAAAAAGAGAATTGATTTAACAAAAGAGGATTATAAAAAAGATATAGACGGTAATATTAATCCAATTAAAATGGATGATACTGACTCTTCTCGTTTATTTGATAATGAAGGAGCTATTGTTTTTGATTTTAAAAAAGGAAATTCAAATTCATAAAAATTAATTTCTGCAATTTTTACTAGTAAATAAAACCGCACATTCTATGTGCGGTTTTTATTGTTATTAATATAGTAATTTATAATGCATAATATCTTTTATGGCTATTTATATTACAATTTAATATAGTAATATACTTTCATAAAAATACAAACTTAATTCATATAATCTCTTAGTTTTTTACTTCTACTTGGGTGTCTTAGTTTTCTTAGAGCTTTTGCTTCAATTTGTCTTATTCTTTCACGTGTTACTGCAAATTCCCTTCCTACTTCTTCTAATGTTCTTGCTTTTCCATCTTCTAGTCCAAATCTTAATTTTAAAACTTTTGCTTCTCTTGGAGTTAATGTATTCATTACCTCTTCTAATTGCTCTTTTAACAATGTATATGCTGCTGAATCATGTGGTGCAGGACTATCATCATCTTGTATAAAATCTCCTAAATGACTATCATCTTCTTCACCTATCGGTGTTTCTAATGATACTGGATCTTGTGCAATTTTTTGAATTTCCATTACTTTTTCTAGTGGCATTTCTAATTCTTCTGCAATTTCTTCTGGACTTGGCTCACGTCCTAACCTTTGAAGTAAATGTCTAGAAGTACGTATTAATTTATTAATTGTTTCTACCATATGAACTGGAATACGAATGGTTCTTGCTTGATCTGCAATGGCTCTTGTAATTGCTTGACGTATCCACCAAGTTGCATAAGTACTAAATTTAAATCCTTTTTTATAATCAAATTTGTCAACAGCTTTTATAAGACCCATATTTCCTTCTTGTATTAAGTCTAAAAATAACATTCCTCTACCTACATATTTTTTTGCAATACTGACTACTAATCTTAAATTAGATTCTGCTAATTTTTGTTTTGCTTCTTCGTCTCCTTCTAATACTTTTTGAGCTATTTCTAATTCTTCATCATAGCTTAAAAGTGGTATTCTTCCAATTTCTCTTAAATACATTCTAACAGGATCGTCTGTACTTACACCTTCTAATGTAGATAAATTTATATCTTCTATTTTAATGTCTTCTACTTCTTCTAGGTCTTCTAAATCTGGTTCTTCATCTTCTAAATCATCTTTTAAAATATCAACATTTAAATCTTCAAACGCATCAAACACTTTTTCAATTTCTTCTGCATCAGCACTTTCTAATTCTGTTGCAATTTCTCCATATGTTATTCCACCTTGTTTTTTAGCTTTTTCTAATATAATTTGTACTTTATCATCTTCTTGTTTTATAACTTCAGTATTTTCTACTTTTTCTTTTTTTATTGTAGTTTCATTATCTTTTTGTTCTAAATCTTTTTCCTTTTCTTTTTTAGATACTTTCTCTTTTTTTGTTTGTTTAGTTTCTACTGCTTTTTTTTCTTTCTTTTTTTT
>CANAQC010000043.1 GCA_947363765.1 uncultured Clostridium sp.
AGCAATTAGAAAAAATTCTAAAAAAAGAAAATATAGGAAAATTGGCAGGAATTCCAATTGCAATTAAAGATAATATCTGCACAAAAGGAATAAAAACAACATGTGCATCTAAAATGCTTGAAGATTTTATATCACCTTATAATGCAACTGTAGCGGAAAAAATAAATGAAGAAGGTATGATTTTATTAGGAAAACTAAATATGGATGAATTTGCTATGGGAGGTTCAACAGAATATTCGTATTTTAAAAAAACTAAAAATCCTTGGAATTTAAATAAAGTACCAGGAGGGTCATCTGGAGGGTCTGCTGCTGCGGTAGCTGCAGGAATGGTTCCTTGGGCGTTAGGGTCTGATACAGGAGGAAGTATTAGAGAGCCTGCATCTTTTTGTGGAATTGTAGGATTAAAGCCAACCTATGGATTAGTTTCACGTTTTGGACTTGTAGCATTTGCATCTTCTTTAGACCAAATTGGAACATTAACAAAAGATGTAAAAGATTCAGCTCTTTTATTAAATGTTATTGCAGGACATGACAAAAAGGAGTCTACATCAGTAAAAAAAGAAAAAGAAGATTATGTAGCTTGTCTTAAAAATGATGTGAAGGGATTAAAAATAGGAGTACCAAAAGAATATTTTGCAAATGGAATAAATGAGGAAGTAAAACAAGCAATTAAAGAAGTAATCAACAAATATAAAGACTTAGGAGCAATTGTAGAAGAATGTTCATTAGATGTTGCAGAATATGCATTAGCAACATATTACATTATTGCTTGTGCAGAAGCAAGTTCTAATTTAGGAAGATTTGACGGAATTCGTTATGGATATAGGACTAAAAACTATGAAAATCTACAAGATATTTATCGTAATTCAAGAAGCGAAGGTTTTGGACAAGAAGTAAAAAGAAGAATTATTTTAGGTACATATGTTTTATCTTCTGGATATTATGATGCATATTATAAAAAAGCACAACAAGTACGTACTTTAGTAAAAAATGAATTTGATAAAAATTTTAAAAAATATGATTGTTTACTTATACCAACAGTACCAAATGTTGCATTTGATATTGGCTCAAAAGTAAATAATCCTTTAGAAATGTATTTGTCAGACCTTTGTACAGTACCTGTTAATATTGCAGGACTTCCAGGAATTAGTATTCCTTGTGGATTAAATAAAGAAGGTATGCCAATTGGATTTCAATTAGTAGGAAAGCCATTTGCTGAAAGCACAATTTTAAATGCAGCATATACATATGAGCAAAATACTAATTTTAGGAATTATAAACCAGAATTTAAAAATTAAGGAGGCAATAAAATATGGCAAGAGAAGATTATGAAGTTATAATAGGATTAGAAGTGCATGCAGAACTCTCTACAAAAACAAAAATATTTTGTTCTTGTCCTACTGAATTTGGTGGAGAAGCAAATACTCATTGTTGCCCAATTTGTATGGCTATGCCAGGAACATTACCTGTATTAAACGAAAAAGTTGTTGAATATGCAATACGTGCAGGACTTGCGACTAATTGTGAAATTGAAAAAAATAGTAAAAATGACCGTAAAAATTATTTTTATCCAGACTTACCAAAGTCTTATCAAATATCACAATTTGATAAACCACTTTGTAAAAAAGGTAGTGTAGAAATTGAAGATGAAAATGGACAAAAAAAGATAATTGGTATTACTAGAATTCATATAGAAGAAGATGCTGGAAAACTAAATCATGATGAGTTTAGTGGGGGAAGTTTGGTGGATTTAAATCGTGCAGGAGTTCCATTAATTGAAATTGTATCACAACCAGATATGAGGTCTAGTGTAGAGGCAGAAAATTACTTAAAAAAACTAAAATCTATTTTAGAATATATTGAAGTATCAGATTGTAAAATGCAAGAGGGTTCATATCGTGCAGATGTTAATGTTTCAGTTAGAAAAAAAGGAGAAACTAAACTAGGAACACGTACAGAAATGAAAAATATGAATTCATTTAGATCAATTATGCGTGGGATTGAATATGAAATAGATCGTCAAATAGATATACTTGAAAATAAAGGAGAAGTAGAACAAGAAACTCTAAGATGGGATGATGTATCTGGAAGAACATTTTCTATGAGAAATAAAGAAGATGCACAAGATTATAGATATTTTCCAGAACCAGATTTAGTTTCAATTAAGTTATCAGATGAATATATTGAAAATATTAAAAAAACATTACCAGAACTTCCAGAATCAAGAAGACAAAGATATATAACAGAATATGAATTAACAAAAAGAGATGCAAATTTATTAACATCATCTAAATACTTATCAAACTTATTCGAAAAAACTACTGATATTTGTGGTAATGCAAAATCAGTTTGCAATTGGATTTTATCAGATATATCTAGGATGTTAAATGAGAAAGAATTAGAGGCAAATGAAATTCCATTTAATGAAGAACATTTAGCAGAGTTAATTACTCTAATACAAAAAGGAACTATTAGTAGTGCAATTGCTAAAAAGGTAATAGAAGAATTATTTGAAAATCCAGACAAACCAAGTAAAATTATAGAACAAAAGGGTTGGATTCAAATTTCAGACGAAGGAGCAATTAAACAAATAGTAGTAGAAATACTAAAATTAAATCCACAATCTATTGAAGATTATAAAAATGGAAAAGATAGAGCTCTTGGTTTCTTAGTAGGTCAAGCTATGAAACAAACTAAAGGAAAAGCAAATCCACAAATGCTAAATAAAATGTTTATAGAAGAAATGAATAAAATATAATAATACATCGCGAGAATATTCCTCGCGATGCTTGTTTTTTAGCAAATTTGTTTTTTAATTGTATCAATTGCCAAAGCACAAATTAAAAATTCTACAGCAAAAAATAAGCTTAAACGAAATACAGATAAGCCAACATAGTAAAGTTCTATATTAGAATTTAGTTCATAAGCAATTAATAATCCGATACTAATCATACATACAATGAAAGAAAAAAGAAAACCATAATTCATAATCTTTTTTACCTTTTCTTCCATTGAATGAAATTTATCTACTAATACCCTTATCATAATCATTTCCTCCTAAATTAAATACACTTATAATATAATAGTAACATGAAAAAATGCTAAAATCAAAGGTAATTCATGGAAAGAAATGTATCATTTTTATTATATTATTAGTATGATAAAAGTAAAATAGAAAGAATCTGTAAAACAATAGTTTACAGATTCTTATTATAAAAAACTATGCATAATTTTTTATTTCCTATGCTTTTATAGCATTTAATTTTTTAGCTAATCTAGATTTTTTTCTAGCTGCTGTATTTTTTACAATAACTCCTTTTGAGCAAGCCATGTCAATTTTTTTAGTAACTTCTATAAATAATTTTTCCGCATTTTCAACATCGCTTGAATTTAGAGCTTCTTCAAATTTTCTTATTGCTGTACGATAACCAGATTTAATCATATTATTTCTTAAAGTTTTCTTTTCAATAACACTCACTCTTTTAATTGCTGATTTAATATTTGGCATTTAAGTTTGCACCTCCTTGTATGTATATTAGACTATAACGCATCATATTTTATCATAAAATAACCAAATATGCAAGTAGTATAGAGACAAAATATTAGGAATTTGATATAATGCAAAAATGAGCTGATAAATAGTGAAAGATGAATATAGCTTAACATTAGAAGAGAATGTATTTTTAGCTAAAAGGCTAATTGTAGATATATATATAGTAATGCAAGAATAGAAGGATTTTCCACAAATCCAAACAATTTTACAAGGGGAAATATTACTTTTCTTTAGGTTCTTCTAAATTAGAAGTGCAGAATGAACATCTTGTAGCTTTTATATTAATTTCAGATAAACAAAATGGACATACTTTTGTTGTAGGAGTAGGTATAGATTCCTCCTTTTTCGTTTTGTTTTTAAAAAACTTATGTTTTTTTTCTAATTTTTTGTTAATTCCTTTTGCTTTTTCTTCTAATGTTTTATTAAATTTATTTACATATTTTACAAGTAGGAATACACAAAAAGCCATAATAAAAAAATTAACAGTATTTGTAATAAAAGAACCATATTTGATTGAAGTATTGCCAATTGTAATCATCATATCATTAAAATCAATTTTTCCAGTAAAAATAGAAATAACTGGCATAATTACATCATTTACTAATGATTTTACAATTGATTGAAAACCTCCACCAATAATTACACCAATTGCTAAATCTACTACATTTCCCTTTGTTGCAAATTCTTTAAATTCTTTCCACATAAAAATATAATCTCCTTTTAATTTTTATGTATCATATGATAAAATGCAAAAAATGTCAAATAATAGGGAAATTATGTTTTAACTGCAAATAAAAAATAAAAAAATATAGGAAGTCTCTTCAAAAACAAAAAAAAATATAGTATAATAAGCTATACTAAAATCGAAGGAGAAAAACATAAGCATGAACCAACTTATGAAAATGCTATCGAATTCGGAAAAATTTAATAGCTATATTGATGATATAAAAAAAACAAAAAGCCCAAGTTTACTAACTGGGCTTACTGATGTTATGAAAGCATATTTTTCATATGCTACAAGCCAATATGTAGATAAAAAAATATGTATTATAACTTATAATGAAATACAAGCAAGAAATATAGTAAAAAATTTAGAATTTTTTACAGATAAAGTTGTTTTTGTTCCTAAAAAAGAAATTGTAACATATGACTATCTTGTAGAAAGTAAAGACCTACCTTATGAAAGAATTGATAGCTTAAATAAAATTAAACAACAAAAAGCCCAAATTGTTGTTACTACAATAGAGACAATGATGCAAGTTATGATTTCAGAAGATGTATTATATAAACATATAATGGAATTTAAAGTAGGAAATACATATTCATTAGAACAAATAAAACAAGATTTAGTATATTTAGGTTATACAAGGTGTGACTTAATAGAAGCAAAAGGACAATTTAGTTTAAGAGGTGGTATTTTAGATATTGCACTTAATGAGAAAAAAGGGATTCGTATTGAATTTTGGGGAGATGAAATAGATTCTATTCGTTATTTTAATATAATAAGTCAACGTTCTACTGATATGTGTAAAGAAATTACTATATATCCTGCTCATGAATTTGTTTTAGAATTACCACTTGAAGAAGTAGTACAAAATATAAAAAAAAGAGAAAATATACAATTTGAAGAAAATATAAAACAAGATATAGAACAAATTTTAAATGGTGGTCATATTAGTAAAATTGATAAGTATTTTAATAGTTTTTATAAAAAATCATCTACTTTATTAGATTATATTAAAGAAGACTTTATTATTTGTATTGATGAAATAGCAAAAATAAAAGCAAGAGCGAAAAACGCCTTAACAGACAATAAGAACATTCAAGAAATGTTAACCGATAAAGAAAAAATGATACCAGATGTTACTTTGAATATGCTAGATTATGATACTGTATTTGAAAAAATAGGTAATAGAAGAACAATTTATTTAGAAAAACAAGATATTATATCACAAAGTGAAGAAAATTTACAATTAAAGCACAAGAAAATTCATTTTTTAACAAGAGAAATAAATTATTATAAAAGTAGTATGGAGGTATTTTTAGAAGATATTCAAAAAGCAATTAACGAAGAAAAAACGGTTATTGTTTTAGGTGGAAGTGAAGAATCTAGTAGGAAATTATCTTTATTATTATTAGAAAAAGAAATACCTCATAAGTACTTAGAAAATTTAAATTATAATTTGCCTAAAAATATAGTAATTGTAACTAAAGGAAGTTTAGAATCAGGCTTTGAATATTATGATATAAATTTACTAGTTATTAGTAGTAAAGAATTATTTAATATAGATACTAAAAAAAGAAGAAAGTCACATACAGCATTTTCAGAAGGAGAAAAAGTAGTATTTGCTGATTTGAAACGGAGGGGATTATGTTGTTCATAAAACACATGGAATAGGACAATTTATTGGGGTAAATACTATAAAAGCAGATGATATTACAAAAGACTATATTAAACTAAAATATAGGGATAATGATATTTTATATATTCCAACAAATCAATTAGATAATATTAGAAAATATATTGGTTCAGGTGAAAGTGAACTAAAATTAAATCGATTGGGTAGTAAAGAATGGTCTAATACAAAAACTAAAGTAAAAAATAATTTAAGGGAAGTAGCAAAAGATTTAATTGAATTATATGCAAAACGTCAAAATTCAAAAGGATTTTGCTTTAGTAAAGATACTGCATGGCAAACACAATTTGAAGATAGTTTTCCATATACAGAAACACAAGATCAATTACGTTGTATTTCTGAGGTAAAAAAAGATATGGAACAAGAAAAACCAATGGATAGACTTCTTTGTGGAGATGTAGGTTATGGAAAAACGGAAGTAGCAATACGTGCAGCATTTAAAGCTTGTATGGATCAAAAACAAGTGGCATATTTAGTACCAACAACAGTTCTTGCAAATCAACAATACGAAACTTTTAAAGAACGTATGGAATCTTTTGCAATAAAAGTAGAATTATTAAATCGTTTTAAAACCAAAAAAGAACAAGAACAAATTATTAAAAAATTAAAACTAGGAGAAGTGGATGTTGTAATTGGAACACATAGAATTTTAAGTAAAGATGTTATTTTTAAAGATTTAGGTTTACTTATTATTGATGAAGAACATCGCTTTGGGGTAAAAGACAAAGAAAAAATAAAAGCATTTAAAACCAATGTAGATGTTTTAACAATGACTGCTACTCCAATTCCAAGAACATTACATATGTCTATTGTAGGAGTAAGAGATATGTCTGTTATTTATGAACCTCCTCAAGATAGAAAGCCAGTACAAACCTATGTATTAGAATATGATGAAGAAGTAGTAAAAGAAGCAATTACAAAAGAATTAGAACGAAGTGGTCAAGTATTTTATTTGTTTAATAATGTAGACAATATAGAACAAAAGGCAAGAAAGATTGCAAATTTAGTACCAGAAGCACATGTTGCATTTGCACATGGACGAATGACAGGCTCTGAGTTAGAAGACATTATGATGGACTTTATAGGGCAAAAAATTAATGTTTTAGTTTGTACTACTATTTTAGAATCTGGAATTGATATACCCAATGCTAATACGATTATTGTTGAAAATGCTGATAGGTTAGGACTTGCACAATTATATCAAATTCGAGGAAGAGTAGGAAGAAGCAATAGACCAAGTTATGCATATATTACCTATAAACCAGATAAACTTTTATCAGAAGTAGCAGATAAGCGCTTAAAAGCAATTAAAGAATTTACAGAATTTGGTTCTGGATTTAAAATTGCAATGAGAGACTTAGAAATTCGTGGTGCAGGAAGCTTACTTGGAGAAATTCAGCATCGGACATATGGATCAAGTTGGGTATGATACATATTGTAAATTATTAGATGAAGTAATTAAAGAAATACAAGGTGAAGAAATAAAAGAAGAAATTGATGTACAAATTGACTTAAATATTTCTAGTTATATTCCAGATGAATATATTGAAAACAGTAGTCAAAAAATTGAAATTTACCAAGACATTGCATTATCGAGAACTGAGAAGGACATTGAAAATGTAATTGATGAAATGATAGACCGTTTTGGACCAATGCCAGAAGAAGTAAATAACTTATTAGAAATTGCAAGAATAAAAGAATTATCAAAACAAAGTTATGTTATAAAAATTATACAAAGAAAAGAAAGCATAGTATTTCATTTTGATACAAAAAATTTCAAAATGGAAGTAGTAGATTCTTTAATTAAAAAATACCATAATGAAATTCGTTTTTCACCAGGAAAAGAACCATATATTACATATAAAGTACCACAAAATAGTGATAGCATAATTATAAAAAAGGTAAAAGAATTTTTACAAACAATAAAAAATTAGAATTATTACAATACAAATAATGAAAATAAAACAAGAGAAACTTTTAGTAAAATACAGATTAAATATAAAAAAAACGTATATAATAATAAGCAAAATATAAAAAAGGAGAAGTCATGCAAACAATAACAAGTAAAGATAATGATGTTATAAAAAAGATTCGCAAACTAAAAGACAAGAAATATCGTGAGCAAGAAAAAAAATATCTTATTGAAGGAATAAAATTAATTGAAGAAGCAGTAGAAGAAAAAGCGAACATAGATACAATTGTTGTATGTGAAGATTGTATAGAGAATAATTCCATAGAGCAAAAGCTGTTATATGAAATTGCTAAATACAATTGCATTTATGTTGCCGAAAAAGTATTTGATGCTATGACAGAAGTAAATAATCCTCAGGGAATTTTAGCAGTAGTAAATAAAGAAAATAAAGAAGAAGATATTGATTATAGCCAAGACATAATAGTAGTATTAGATGGGATACAAGACCCAGGAAATTTAGGTACTATTTTAAGAACAATAGATAGTGTTGGATTAAAACAAGTTATTCTTTCTGAAAAAACAGCAGACGCTTATAATCCTAAAGTAGTAAGGTCAACTATGGGTGCAATTTTTAGAGTAAATATTGTAGTATCTCATGATATTATTAAAACATTAAAAGAAATCAAAAAACATAAATTCAAAATTTTAGCAACATCATTAGAAACTAAAAATAGCATTTATGATGTAGATTATAATAAAAAAGTACTTGTTATTGGTAATGAGGCAAATGGAATATCAAAAGAAGTATTGGATTTAGCTGATGAAACAGCTAAAATTCCAATGCTTCGGAAAGACAGAGAGTTTGAATGCATCTGTTGCAACTAGTGTTATTTTATATGAGTATGTAAGAAGAAAAATAAATAAATAAGAAAAAATATATTAAACTAAAATTAGAATGAAACTTAAAAGGAAAATCTATTATTAATAGATTTTCCGATACAGAGCCCCTATTTTCTAGTTAACATTTCTAAAATAATAGGATAAATTTCTTCATGTTCTTTTTCCCATTTATCTGCAATAAATTTTGCTTGTTCACGAGAAGATGCTATAAGAGTTAATTCAAAATTAGTAATATTATTTTGTATTAACTTACATTTAACAATAAATTCTTTCTCATTTTGAGGAATAAATTCAGATATAGCATGATTTAAATTTTGTACTTCATCTACTTGTATCTTTAGAGCATTGTCAATTTTTAATTTTATAATACCAGGAAGTAAGTCATTTGTTAGATTTAAAGTTTCTTTTCCAGCTTCTGTTATTTTGTACATAGTTTTATCGTCCTTTGTATAACCAATAATATATTGATTATCCAACAAATCCAATAAAAATTGTTGAAAATAAAAATAATTCATTTCTTGAATAGATAAAACAAGTCTAAGTAAACTTTCATTATTAATTGGTTTATCTAACTTATTTAAAATATATAAAATTAAAACTTTATTTTCAGCTAATATTTCACTATTTTCAGTTAATTTCATATAATTTTACCTCCTCTTAGAATTTAAAAGTTTTTCAATTTCTTGCCAAACAACATCTTTATAAATTTTTCTTTCAGAAGAAAATGGAAGTATGGTACTAAATGAAATACCAAAATCTTTTTTTAAATCTTCTACATAAGAATCTACTTTTGTAGGAGCAATTTTATCTGCTTTATTTGCAAGAACCATAAAAGGCAAATTTGAACTCATAATATAATGATACATATGTAAATCATTTTGAGTTGGTTTATGACGAATATCAACTAAAAATATAATTATATTTATTGTATTTCTTTTTACTAGATAATCTTGGGTAAATTTTCCAACATGTTCTTGTTCTTGTTTAGACATTTTACTAAATCCATAGCCTGGTAGGTCTACGAAATAAAATTCATTATCAATATTATAAAAGTTAATTTGTCTTGTTTTGCCAGGTTCACTACTAGTTCTTGCTAAACTTTTTCTATTAATCATAGTATTTATAAAAGAAGATTTTCCAACATTAGATTTTCCTACTAGCACAATTTCTGGTAAACCATTTGTTGGATATTGTTTTGGACTAACAGCAGATACTTCAAATTTTGGATTTTTAACAATCATTGTATTTTTCCTTTCTATACAAATAGGTTATTCAGCTTGAAGAACAGATTTTCCACCCATATAAGGTTGTAATGCTTCTGGTATACGAATACTACCATCTTCTTGATAATTATTTTCTAATAAAGCAATTAACATACGAGGAGGTGCAACAACTGTATTATTTAAGGTATGAGCATAATAATTTCCTTTCTCTCCTTTAATACGTATTCCTAAACGTCTACTTTGTGCATCTGTTA
>CANAQC010000044.1 GCA_947363765.1 uncultured Clostridium sp.
GACGTAACATATTCAACAAGATTACATGTAAAAGTACGTTTAATTAATCGTGAAACAGGAGAAATAAAAGAACAAGAAATCTATTTAGGAGATTTCCCATTAATGACAGATAGTGGAACATTTGTAATTAATGGAGCAGAAAGAGTTGTTGTAAGTCAGCTTGTACGTTCACCAGGATGTTATTATGCATATGATTATGATAAAACAGGTAAAAAAATATTTACATCAACAGTTATGCCAATTCGTGGAGCATGGATAGAATATGAAACAGATTCAAACGATGTATTTTATGTAAGAATAGATCGTACAAGAAAAATACCAGTAACATCACTATTAAGAGCAATTGGACTTGTAAGTGATGCACAAATTATGGAATTTTTTGGTGATGAAGAAAAAATAAAAGCAACTATAAATAAAGATCCAGTAAAAACAGCAGATGAAGCATTAGTAGAAATATATAAAAAATTAAGACCAGGAGAACTTCCATCTGTTGATGCTGCAAGAAATTTATTTACAGGGTTATTCTTTGATGAAAGAAGATATGATCTTGCAAAAGTAGGAAGATATAAATTTAATAAAAAATTAGGTCTAGCTCGGAAGAATTAAAAATCAAGTAGCATCAAATGATATAATAAATCCAGAAACAGGAGAAGTATTAGTTGAAAAAAATGCAGTAATTACAGAAGAAATAGCAAGACAAATACAAAATTGTGGAATAAATAGTGTAGATGTAAAAGTAAATGACAGAAATGTTAGAGTAATTGGAAATGGAACTGTTGACATCCATAATTATGTAGATTTAAAAGATATACAAATTAAAGAAGAAGTTAATTATGAAATCTTAAAAAATATTTTAGACAATACAGACCCAAAAGATGTTGAAAAAATGATAAAAGAAAGAATGGAAGAATTAGTACCAAAGCATATTACAACAGAAGATATCTTATCTTCTATTAATTACATTATAAATTTACAACATGGACTTGGATATGTAGATGACATTGATAATTTGGGAAATAGACGTATACGTTGTGTTGGTGAATTATTACAAAATCAATTTAGAATTGGATTAACAAGATTAGAAAGAGTAGTTCGTGAAAGAATGACAATTCAAGACTTAGATGTAGTAACACCACAAACATTAATAAACACAAAACCAATTACATCATCAATTCGTGAATTTTTTGGTAGTTCACAATTATCACAATTCATGGATCAAACAAACCCATTATCTGAATTAACTCATAAAAGAAGAGTATCTGCTTTAGGACCAGGAGGTCTTTCAAGAGAAAGAGCAGGATTTGAGGTAAGAGATGTTCATTATACACATTATGGAAGATTATGTCCAATAGAATCTCCAGAAGGACCAAACATTGGATTAATTTCTGCACTATCATCATTTGCAATAATTAATGAATATGGATTTGTAGAAACACCATATCGTGTAATAGATCCAAAAACACATACAATAACAGATGAAGTTCGTTATTTAAGTGCAGAAGATGAAGAAGGTGCAAGAATTGCACAAGCATCAGAACCAATTGATAAAAAAGGAAAATTTATTAACAAAAAAATAAAAGTAAGACATATAGACGATATAGAGGAAGTTTCACCAGAAATGGTAGATTATATAGATGTTTCACCAAAACAATTAGTATCAGTAGGTGCGGCTATGATACCATTTTTAGAGCATGATGATGCACACCGTGCATTAATGGGAGCTAATATGCAACGTCAAGCAGTACCATTATTAATACCAGAATCACCAGTAGTAGGAACAGGAATTGAATATAGAGCAGCAAAAGACTCTGGAATTATGCAAATTGCGCAAGCAGATGGAATAATTAATAAAGTAACTGGTGATGAAATTGTATTAAAAACAGATAAAGGAGAACTTCAAACATATCATTTACGTAAATTTAAAAGAACAAATGGTGGAACATGTATTAATCAAAGACCAATTGTTGTAAAAGGAGAAAAAGTAAAAAAAGGAGACGTTATTGCAGATGGACCATCAACAGATAAAGGAGAGATGGCACTTGGTAAAAACGTATTAATAGCTTTTGCGACATGGGAAGGATATAATTACGAAGATGCTGTATTAATTAGTGAAAGACTTGTGAAAGAAGATGTATATACTTCAATACATATTGAAGAATATGACTGTGAGTGTCGTGATACAAAATTAGGACCAGAAGAAATTACAAGAGATATTCCAAATGTTGGAGAAGATAGCCTAAAAGACTTAGATGAAAATGGAATTATTCGTATTGGTGCAGAAGTAAGACCAGGAGACATTTTAGTTGGAAAAGTAACACCAAAAGGAGAAACAGAACTAACAGCAGAAGAAAGATTACTTCGTGCTATATTTGGAGAAAAGGCAAGAGAAGTAAGAGATACATCTTTAAGAGTACCACATGGGGAAGAAGGAACAATCGTAGATATAAAAATATTTACAAGAGATAATTCAGATGAATTATCACCTGGAGTAAATCAAGTTATTCGTTGTTATATAGCACAAAAAAGAAAGATTTCTGTTGGAGATAAAATGGCAGGACGACATGGTAATAAAGGTGTTGTATCAAGAATTTTACCAGTAGAAGATATGCCATTTATGCCAGATGGAACACCAGTAGATATAGTATTAAACCCACTTGGTGTACCATCACGTATGAACCTTGGTCAAGTGTTAGAGGTGCATTTACGGAGCAGCAGCAAGAGAGCTTGGATGGAAAGTAGCAACACCTGTATTTGATGGTGCAAAAGAAGAGGAAATTACACAATTATTAGAACAATCTGGACGTTCACCAGATGGAAAAGTAACTTTATATGACGGAAGAACAGGAGAAAAATTTGACCATCCAGTAACTGTTGGAGTTATGTATATGTTAAAACTTCACCACTTAGTAGATGACAAAATTCATGCTCGTTCAACAGGACCATACTCATTAGTAACTCAACAACCACTTGGAGGAAAAGCACAATTTGGAGGACAACGTTTTGGAGAAATGGAAGTTTGGGCATTAGAGGCATATGGTGCATCTCATACTTTACAAGAAATATTAACTGTAAAATCTGATGATGTTGTAGGACGTGTTAAAACATATGAGGCAATAGTAAAAGGAGAAAATGTACCAGAACCAGGAGTACCAGAAAGTTTTAAAGTATTAGTAAAAGAATTACAAAGTTTAGGATTAGATGTTCGTCTTTATTCTGAAAACAATGAAGAATTAGAATTAAAAGAAAACATTGAAGAAGGAATTGAATATAACCCAGAAAGAGAAAAAATGCAAAATATATTAGTAGAAGACGAACTAAGTGAAGGATATACACAACAAGAAGAAGATTCAGAAATAGAAAATGATGAATTACTAGAACAAGAAGATGACGAATTATTTGATTCTATATTAGATGATGAAGACGAAATGCTTTTAGATGATACAGACTTAGGAGAAGATAATTTACTAAATGATAATGATATCTTAGACGATGAAGAAAACTAATAAAAAATGAATAGTGAATAATGAATTATAAATATTGAATAATTATTCACCATTCACTATTCATAATTGATTAATATAATTAAATATTTTCCTACAAAGTTTCTATTTATAGCAAAAACAAATTGTACAGCAGTGTAAATAAATAGAAAATAAATAGGAATCAATAAAATCCAAACGTGAAGGGAGTTAAAACCATAGTGGATGAATTAGAAATATTTGATAAATTAAAAATTGGGCTAGCATCTGATGAAAAAATTAGAGAATGGTCAAAAGGAGAAGTAAAAAAACCAGAAACCATTAATTATAGAACATTAAAACCAGAAAAAGATGGTTTATTTTGTGAAAGAATATTTGGGCCAACTAAAGATTGGGAATGTCATTGTGGTAAATATAAAAGAGTAAGATATAAAGGAATTGTGTGTGACCGTTGTGGAGTGGAAGTAACAAAAGCAAAAGTAAGACGTGAAAGAATGGGTCATATAGAGCTTGCAGCACCAGTTGCACATATTTGGTATTTTAAAGGAATTCCAAGTAGAATAGCTTTAATGTTAGATATTTCACCAAGAAGTTTAGAAAAAGTAATATATTTTGCATCTTATATTGTAACAGACAAAGGAACATCAGGATTAATAAAAAATCAAATATTAACAGAAAAAGAATACCATGAAGCAGAAGAAAAATATGGTAGAGGTACTTTTAAAGCAGAAATGGGTGCAGAGGCAATCGAAAAGCTTTTAAAAGAAATAGATGTTGAAAAATTAGAGAAAAAATTAAGAAAAGAATTAGAAAATGCAAGTGAACAAAAAAAGGTAAAACTAATAAAACGTTTAGATACAATAGAATCTTTCCGTGTTTCTGAAAATAAACCAGAATGGATGGTTATGAATGTTGTACCAGTTATACCACCAGAACTAAGACCAATGGTTCAATTAGATGGAGGAAGATTTGCAACATCTGATTTAAATGATTTATATCGTCGTGTTATTAACCGTAATAACCGTTTAAAAAGACTATTAGAACTTGGAGCACCAGAAATCATTGTAAGAAATGAAAAAAGAATGTTACAAGAATCAGTAGATGCTCTAATAGATAATGGTAGACGTGGAAGACCTGTAACAGGAGCTGGAAATAGACCTTTGAAATCTTTATCAGATTTATTAAAAGGAAAACAAGGACGTTTTCGTCAAAACTTACTTGGAAAACGTGTTGATTATTCTGGACGTTCTGTTATAGTAGTAGGACCAGAACTTAAAATATACCAATGTGGACTTCCAAAAGAAATGGCAGTAGAATTATTCAAACCATTTGTTATGAAAGAATTAGTAGGTAGAGGAATAGCACATAATATTAAAAATGCTAAAAGAATGGTAGAAAGACTAAGACCAGAAGTATGGGATATTTTAGAAGAAGTTATAAAAGACCATCCAGTTATGTTAAACCGTGCACCAACACTACATAGATTAGGTATACAAGCATTTGAGCCAGTATTAGTAGAAGGAAGAGCTATAAAACTTCATCCACTAGTGTGTACAGCATTTAATGCAGACTTTGACGGTGACCAAATGGCAGTACATGTTCCATTATCACCAGAAGCACAAGCAGAAGCAAGATATTTAATGTTATCTGTTAACAACCTATTAAAACCACAAGATGGTAAACCAGTAACAGTTCCAACTCAAGATATGATTTTAGGAAGCTACTACTTAACAATGATAGTAGAAGGCGAAATTGGAGAAGGCTCATACTATAAAGACAAAGATGAAGCCCTAATGGCATATGCAAATGGAGACTTAGGACTACATGCACTTGTATGGATACGTATGTTTAAACAAGTAGATGGAGAAATTAAAACTAAGAAAGTACAAACAACTGTTGGTAGAGTAATATATAACCAAGGAATTCCACAAGATTTAGGATTTGTAGATAGAACTGATCCTGAACATGAATTTGATTTAGAAATTGATTTTCCAGTTATAAAAAAGAACTTAGGAAAAATTGTAGCAAACTGTATTAGTGTACATGGATTATCAAGAGCATCAGAATTATTAGACTATATTAAGTCAATAGGATTTAAATATTCAACAAAAGGAGCAATTACAGTTAGTACAAAAGATATTATAATACCAGAAGATAAAAAAGACATTTTAAACAAAGCAGAAGAAAAAGTAGAACAAATTGCAAAACAATATAAAAGAGGATTAATTACAGAAAATGAAAGATATGAATCTGTTATTAAAGTTTGGGAACAAGCAACCTCTGATGTATCAAGTGCAATGCAAAATAATTTTGATGAATTAAATCCAATTTATATGATGATTCAATCTGGAGCACGTGGTAATATGAACCAATTACGCCAGGTAGCAGGTATGCGTGGACTTATGGCAAATACTTCAGGAAAAGCGGTTGAAATTCCAATTCGTTCATCTTTTAGAGAAGGACTTGACCCATTAGAATACTTTGTATCTAGTCATGGTGGAAGAAAAGGACTTGCAGATACAGCTCTTCGTACAGCAGACTCAGGATACTTAACAAGAAGACTTGTTGATGTTTCACAAGATATAATTGTACGTGAAAAAGATTGTGGAACTAAAGAGGGAATTACAGTTTCAGATATTAAAGATGGAAATCAAATAATTGAAAAATTACAAGAAAGACTAGAAGGAAGATACCCATTAAAAGATATTATAGATCCGAAAACAAAAGAAGTAATTGTAGATACAAATACAATGATTACAGAAAAAATAGCAGAAAAAATAGTTAATGCTGGATTTGATAAAGTAGAAGTACGTTCTGCACTTGGATGTCATTCAAAACATGGAGTTTGTGCAAAATGTTATGGAATGGGACTTGCAACAAGACAAGAAGTAAACATTGGAGAAGCAGTAGGTATTATTGCAGCACAATCAATAGGTGAACCAGGTACACAGCTTACAATGAGAACTTTCCACCAAGGAGGTGTTGCAGGAGGGGATATTACACAAGGTCTTCCTAGAGTTGAAGAATTATTTGAAGCAAGAAAACCAAAGGGACTTGCAATTATTACAGAAATTTCTGGAAAAGTTAAGATAACAGAAAATAAAAAGAAAAAAGAAGTTATTGTTACATCAAAAGATGATTCTAAAACTTATACAATTCCATTTGGCTCAAAATTACGTATAAAAGATGGAGATAAATTAGAAGCAGGAGATCAAATTACAGAAGGATCTATAAATCCAAATGAAATTTTAGCAATAAAAGGACCACAAGGTGTTTATGAATACTTAATTTCAGAAGTACAAAAAGTATATCGTAATCAAGGTGTTGATATTAATGATAAACATATTGAAGTAATAGGTAGACAAATGCTTAAAAAAGTAAGAGTAGAGGACAATGGAGATACAGATATGTTCCCAGGTTCACTTGTAGATATGTATGAATTTGAAGACAAAAATAAAGAAGCACTAGCCGAAGGAAAACGCCCAGCAGATGGAAAGCGAGCATTACTTGGAATTACAAAAGCATCTCTTGCAACAGAATCTTTCCTTTCTGCAGCATCTTTCCAAGAGACAACAAGAGTATTAACAGAAGCGGCAATAAAAGGAAAAATAGATCCATTAATTGGATTAAAAGAAAATGTTATTATAGGTAAATTAATTCCTGCAGGAACAGGAATGAATAAATATAAGAGCATAAAAATTAATACAGAGATAGAAAAAGAAAAACAAGAAGCGGAAGAAGAAATGTTACAACAAATTCCAGACAATGTTATTTATGAATAGAAATGGAAAAATTAATAGTTCATAAAAATTAGTATAGTAATATAAAAAACAAACATTATTAAGATTTATTTTAATAATGTTTGTTTTTTATTATATAGTAAATACAATAAAAATTTTAATTTTGTAATATAACATGAAGCAAAAAAGTAAAAATTTGACAAATTTTCAATATTACAAAGAAATGAGCAAAATGTAAACAAAATGTAAAAAAATGAACTAAAATGTAGTTCCGTAAAGGATTTTAAGAGTTTATTAATATAGAGGTAAAAACTACCATTGAATTTGATACTATAAGTTAATATAATATAATTAAATAATATATGAAATCAATAAGGAGAAAGATATGTTTAAGAAAATCATTAGTAGTATATTAGTAATTATTATTTTAGCAATGACCATGCCACTTGTACAATTCCAAGAGTGGTTATCAAGCTATGCTGCAACTACATTATGGCAATATAACTATACAGGAAGAGTACAAAATTTTACAGCACCTGCAAAAGGAATATATCAAATAGAAGCATATGGTGCACAAGGTGGTAATGTTTCAGGTGCAAATGGAGGAAAAGGTAGTTCTACAATAGGAAGAATACTATTATCTAAAAACCAAGCATTAAATATATATGTTGGTGGTCAAAATGGATATAATGGTGGTGGAGCAGGAAGCACTTATCAAGCAGTAGGAGGAGGAGCAACAGATATAAGGCTAAATGGAACAGCTATAAGTAATCGTATACTAGTAGCAGCAGGTGGTGGTGGTGCTTATACTGTACCAAATTACCATAGGCATGTTGGAAATACTACTTCTGGAGGAGCTTGCTATCAAACACCAAATTATCATAGACATACAGATGCATGTAAAGGGGGAAGTAAAGCAGCTTTTACTTGGACAGGAACTACAGGTTTAAATGCATACTTTGATGTAAAAGAAGGAATAGCAACAGGTACAACATTTAATGCCACACAATATGATACAATTAATATAAAATATTCAACACACAAAGAAGTAATTGAAAATAATAATGATGGTGATAATAAAAGATCTGATGCAGTAGGAAGTGTAACAATTAAGTTATATTCTCAAGATGGAACTTTACTAGACACAAAACAGGAATCTGTAACAATAGAAGGAGATTTTACAGGAAATATAGAATTCAATTTAAGAAATGTAGAAGGTAATTGCTATTTTACAGCAGATTTATATGCAAGAGCACTTGGAGAAAATATGCATAAAGTAGTTTTTGATATTGGTTTACACGATGTTACTTCAACAGTGTTAAATTGTGGACAAAACACAATAGACCCTATAAGCTATTCATTAAGCTGTACAAAAACACAAGGAGTAACAATAGATAGTTATACATATCATGCAGGACAAATAACAGAAAATTCAAATGGAATATTAGGAAATGGAACAAGCCGGAGGAGGAGGAGGATACTACGGAGGAACAACAAACTATGCAGGAACAAATTATATAGACACAAACAATTTTACAAATACAACATCACAAACAGGACAAAGAGAAGGAAATGGATATGTAAAAATCACATTAATATCAGCATATCCAGAAGTAAGTCTAAGAGCTAGTACAACAAGCTTAACAAAAAACGATGTTATAATAACAGCAACAGGAATAGACAATATAGTAGGTTTAACAGCTACACCATATTCATGGAATAATGAAGCAAGAACAAGCCAAAGAACATATACAGCAACAAAAAATGGAACATACAAAGTAAATGTAATAAACACACAAAACAATACATCAGAAACAACAATACAAGTAACAAACATAGACAAAATAAAACCAGTAGTAAATAGAGTAACACAACAAATATCAGATAACAAAAAAGAAATAACCATAACAGTAAATGCAACAGATAGTGCAACAAGTGAATATGCAGCATCAGGAATAGCAGGATATGCAATAACAAGTACAAACACCCCACCAAGTAATTTCCAAACATCAAACACATTTACAGTAACCAAAAATGGAACATATTACTTATGGGTAAAAGACAATGTAGGAAATATATCAGAGCAAAGAACAAGTGGAGATGGTTCAGGAGAAACAGGAAGTATAATACTAGTAAAAGATATAGAAATGGAAATAAGAGGCAATATACAATGGAATGATGAAAATAATAAATATGAATCAAGAAAAGAAGGAAAAATAAACATATATAGAAAAATAGGAACAAATGGAACAGAAGAAAAAGTAGGTGAAATAAGAACACAAGAAGGACAAACAACATATAGTTATCAAACAAAAGAATGTAATGATAATGGAAATCAATACATATTTAGAGTAGAACAACAAGCAGGTCCAGGATATAAAACAAGTTATGAAGGAAACAATATAACAAGCAATCAAACACAACCAATAACAATAAACATCACAAATGAGCTAATAGTACCAAGATATGAATCAAAAATAGAATATAAAG
>CANAQC010000045.1 GCA_947363765.1 uncultured Clostridium sp.
CTAATAATGATTTCATATGTCTATTTATGTCATCTACATAATCAACCATAAGCATAATTGTAGAAGCAAGTCCTATTCCTAAACTTAATTCATTACCTCCCACTATTAAAATTGATATAACAGCACCAAATGTTAGTAAAGAAAATAATCCGTTGTGAATGGCTATAATCCTACTTGATTTTACCATTTCATTTTTACATTTATCTAACATTTTACTAATCTGAGATAAGTTAATTTCTTCTAGTTTTAATGTTTTTGTTGTACTATAGGCTTCTATATATTCATTTATATTTCCTTGTAAATCTATTACTATTTTTTGTAGATTTCTATATACCTTTATTGTTTTTAAATAAAAAGGTATTAAAATTAAATATGAAACAATAAATATTCCTAGTATTATCATTCCTAACTTTAAATTTAATACTAACAATATAATGGAAATTGCTATAGTCAAAGCTAATCTTACACTAATAATTCCAACAAAATTCCATACAAATAAATGAGATGCTTCCATTGCTTGCTTTCCAACAATTTCAAACAAATTACCTGCCTGTATTTTATCTAGTTCACTTACTTCAGCTTCTTGGATACTTTTAAAGATTTTATTTTTTATTTCAACATTATTATTATAATAACAATTTTTTCTTCTTATTTCTGAATATCTATCTGTTAAAAATCTAATTATTACAATTATTATTAAAACAACTGATAATAAAATGACTAACTTTATATTTTCTTCTGGTATAGCTTTATCAATCACATGTTGCATAATAAAAGGATACGAAAAAGTATAAAGCATTAACTGTATAAGTAATATAATTCCTATTATAGTAGTTTCTTTTTTATTCTTAGTAAAGTTAAACATTTCTTTTAAAGTTTCTTTATTCATATATATTCTTCCTCTATTTTATCTTGGTTTAATTTATATACTTTGTTATAATTTGCATTTTTTAACAATTCTTCATGCTTTCCTACGATTGCTCTTTTGTCATTAATATAAATTACTTTATCAAAACTTGATGCTAGTCCAATATCATGTGTTATGATTATTTTTGTAAATTTATCTTCCAGACTCATTAAGTTATCCAAAATTTGTCTTTTGTTAATTCTATCTATTGCACTAAAGGAATCATCAAAAATCATAATTGGTTTTGGCTTGGTGAATGCTCTTACTAAAACTAATCTTTGCCTTTGTCCTTTAGATAAAGCTATTCCTTTCTTTCCAATTTTGCTATCATATCCATCTTTTAGTTTTTGAACATCACTATCTAATGCAAAAAATTTAGAGATATTTATCATTTCTTCATTTGGCATATATGGTACTAATATTTTTATATTTTCTGCAATAGTCCTTGAAAACAAGTAAGAATCTTGTAGCAATAAACATATATTTTCTCTAATTAACTTTTTATTTAAATTTCTAATTTCGACATTTCCTATTCTTATACTTCCTGTATATTCATAAAATCCTATTAAAGTCTTTAATAAAATTGATTTTCCACTCCCTGTGCTACCAATAACAATCACTTTTTCATTTTTATCAATTTTAAAATTCAAATTTTCTAATATTGTAGTTCCATTTACAATTATATTTGCATTTTCAAATGTTATTGTCTTATCATTTATCCCTACATTATTTGATATTTTATCATCTTCTATTGTTAGTTCAATAAGGTTATTTAGTCTCTTATAAGATTCTCTAAATAAATTTAGAGCTTCTAGTATATCTGCTACATCTGTAAAAGACTTGGTTACTTTATTTGAATAACTTAATGTAACATATATAGAACCAATTGATATACTTCCTATCATGTACAAATAGCTACTTAAAATAAATATTAATGGAGGTCCAAGTTTTACAACATTCTCTACACCGATATTATAGTTTGTATCCATTTTCACTTTTTCTTTAAGAACTTTGTAATTTTCTTCTACTACCCTTTCGAACTCTTTTTCTTCTTGCTTTTGTAAGTTGTTTAATTTTATGAATTTCAAATTATTAAAATTATCATCCATTTTTGAATATAAGTTTCTTTGTGTTTCTATTCTCTTTTGAATAATATCTTTAGATTTTTTGCAATATATAATTGATGTTAAAATGATAAAGAATGATAGAAATATCATAATACTGGATAATCTAAAATCTATATTTATTAATTGTCCGATTGCAAATATTATTATCAATACTATATCCAAAATATAAGTAAGCTGTTTATCTATAAAATTAACAATATTATTTACATCATCACTAGAATTTTGCACCAAATCTGCTAGTGAATTATTATAAAAATCTTGATATGTTAAGTTTTGTATATGATTAAATAGATTTAATTTTAACTCATATTGAAATTCTTGTATTATTTTTGTTTTTGCAATGCTCCTAAAATATGTAAAAATTATGATAACTAATTGAATTACAATTAGTGTTATACATATTGTAGCTATAAATCCCATCCTGTTTTCATATAAACTAACTATTAACTCTAATAACTCATTTTGTGTAGTACTTTGTTTTAATATTGTATCTATAAAGTACTGTATTACTACTGGTATATATGTCGTTAAATAATTTAGTAGTATACTTAATATAAAAAATGCTAATAGTAACAATTTTGTATGTTTAAAACTTGATATTATTGTTTTTAAAATCTTCATCTTTTATCTCCTAAATTTCTTGTTCTTCTAATTTCATAAGTATCTATTTCCATTTACATTTTAGCATAAGTGTATAAAAAAACAAATAACTACTATAAACAAAATTACCATATATAACTAATTCTGAAGTTGAATTTATTTTGCTAGAACTCGTTGGATCTGAATTATTTATACTTTTAATTTCACATTTTGCCTCTCCTAATTCAAACTTATCTCCTGCTTTTTTATAATTAATTGATAATTCCTTTTGCTTTACTTCATTAATTACATCTTCATAAAAAATTTTTTTGACTTATTGGTTGTATAAGGAATATAAATTTCTCCTATATCAAATTCTCTTATAATATTATCCATGCCTCCTATATGGTTCTCATGAACATGTGTTCCTATCAAATAATCTATTTTTCTTATTCCTAATCTCTTTATGTATTTTACTAATAATGGACCATCTTCATTATCTCCTGCATCAATAAGCATATTCTTATCATTACTCCTTACTAAAATGCAATCTGATTGTCCTACATTAAAAAAATATATTTGAAGTTCCTCACTTTTTATAATATCTTCTGTAGGTAATTCTCCAATATAATTATTATTTCTTGTTGCTACATATACTAAACTTATTAGCATCAATGTTATAATTATTGTATAGATAATCTGTTTAAAATTCTTTTTATTATTTTTCATAATCTTTTACCTCTAAAAAGATTATAATGTAAAAATAGCTTTTTTGAAATAGTTTTTTCTATTTTTTTTCCAAATCTCTATTGTTTTTTTATACTTATCATTATATAATAATTTTGCTTTATTCTTAAAATATATATTGTCTATATATTTTTCCCATAACAATTTAAACAGAAAGGACTGATTTTTTATGAATCTAAATTTTTTTAATTCTTTAGAACATAATAATTCTAACAATATTTCAAACAATTTTATTGATTCTTTTATTAAAGAATTACAAAATTATCTATCAAATTGTTTTTCTCCTGATTTGAATAAAACAGATTTATATACTATTGACAGATTTGAAGGTGATAATGAAGTTTTTGCTGTATGTGAAAATAGAAGAACAGGTAAAATGGTAGATATTCCTATTTCTCAAGTTTCTCCTAATGCAGTTGAAGATGATATTATTAGATATAAAGATGGTATTTATGTTGTTGATGAAGAGCAAAATCGCATTATTGGTGATAAGATGAAAAAACTTTCTGAAGAAGTATTTAAAAAATAATTTTGGATTTAAAATTATAAGTACACTTAGTGTATTTGTTATTTTAATATTAGTAATTTTTAGTTCACTCGGTGTACTTTTCTTTTAAATTTTAGCTAAATACAAGTACACTTGGTGAACTAATCTCTGTATTTTTATAAAATTTAATACATTTAGTGAACTTTCGCACTCTACTAAGAATTTTTTAGCGGTTCATTTGGTGAATTTCTGCATCATATTTGCTTAAAATTTTTATTTCTTTATTAACTCTTGAAGGCTTGCCCTTCAATGTGTATAAGCGATGTGTAAACACTCGCTTTCCTGCCCTCAATTTTAATTGAGGTATTTTAGATTTTTAATACACTTATGTCTACTTAATTAAATATGCTTATCCTTAGTCGAACAATATATATATTTATTTATTATCTTTCTTCTCAATTTTTTTATTTATTTGTTTCAATGCATTTAAATATTCTCTTTCAACAGGACTAATAGTTTTAACTTGATATTTTTTATACTCCAATTTTGCTTTTTCAATTGCTTGTTCATGGCTAACTGTACCTGCACCTATTAATAATTTTTCTCCTGTAGAAGAAAGAATTGTGTCTAATTGTTTAATATAATCTTCCATATACATTGGATTATGTCTTATTGCTTGTATTTCTGCAAAATCGAAATACCCTGATACTAAATTACTTAAAACTTTCAATTCTTCTTCACTTAAATAATTTTTAGCAATTACTACATCACTCAATATTGGAATATCTCCTTTAAAAGTTGTTAATCCCATAAAAGGCTTTTCAGAATCAGCTCTTTCATATATTACTTCTGAAGCAGTATGTCCATGTGTAGCATAGTGTAATTTATTTTGAACAATTTTAAAAAATTGAATTGATTTTTCATGTTTTGGATTATAATCTACTGCTGTTGCATATAAATCAAGAACTTGTCTATAAAGTACCTTTTCTGATGATCTAATATCCTTAATTCTGGCAAGTAATTCTCTCCAATAATTTCCTCCACCATTTCCTTTAAGTCTTTCATCATCTATAGTAAAACCTTTTATCATATATTCTTTTAATCTTTCTGTCGCCCATTTTCTAAAATTAGTAGCAACTTTAGATTTTATTCTATATCCCAACGAAATTATCATGTCTAAATTATAAAAGAGAATTTCTCTTGAAACATTTCTATTTCCTTCTTTTCGAACTTGTCGGAAATTCTGACAAGTTGAATTTTTGTCAAGTTCCTCTTCTAAATAAATATTATTTATATGTTCTATAACATTTGTTCTTGAAGTATTAAATAATTCTGCCATTTGTTGTTGTGATAACCACACGGTTTCATTTTGAACTTTAACATCTATTTTTGTTAATCCATCGTCTGTTTGGTATATTATAATATCTCCATTTTCATCATTCATTATGAAATCCTCCTTTTTTACGAACATTTGTATTGTATCATCTTTCTTAATAACATTCAATGTTTTTAGAAAAATTTGTAAAATTTTATTGATACTACATATAAATTGTATTATAATAATTTTACATTTAGCGTTGCACACTTTGGTGTGGAGTTTGATTCATCTTTTCTAAAGATGCTTAAAAGCCTTCTGTTAAAAGAAGGCTTTACTTATTATATTTTCTTTTTTTGCTAATTTTACTGCATCTTCTATTTGTTCTTTCCCAACATCTCCCCAATTTAATAAGTTAATGGTTTCTTTAGGAGTTTTGAAAATTCTTTCATATAGTTTTCCGTTATCCGAATCTGTCCTATTTTCAAATATTTTATCAATTTGAGCAATCATTCTTACTTGTGCATATGGTTTAACTCCGTTATCTTCTTCTACCAATTGATAACCTAACAAATGAATATTTTTTAATGTTATATTTGCCTCTTCTATAAATTCTCTTTTTAATGTATCTTCTATGGATTTGTCTTCCAATTCTGGTTTTCCACCTGTTAGTTTATATAATCCATCATCTATTCTTAAAAATATATTTCCATCTTCATTAAATACAATTCCATAAACTTGTTTTATTTCTATATCTTTTGGAACTATTCCTTTACACCATTTATAACTAATCATATTTTCCTACCTTTATTTCAAAATTTTCTTTATATCTTCAATATTATTAAATAATATTCCATTTAATCCAATATCATTAGCACTTATTATATTTCTTTTAGTATCATCTATTAAAATTGATTTTTCTATATCTAACTTATATTTTTTAATTAACTTTTGATAAATTTCAACATTAGGCTTACTTATATTTTCAAAACAAGAAAATACTCCTCCATCTGCTAATTGTATTATTTCAAAACTATCTTTAATATAATTATAAGTATCTTCTGTTATATTTGAACACAAATATATTTTATATCCCTTTTGTTTTAAACTTTTATAATATTCTATCATTTCTTGTTTTGGTGGTAACATATATTTTAAATTTTCTTTGCTAAGTATCTGTTTTATTTCATCTTTATATTTTTTATTTTCCTTAACTAAATATTCTATTAATTCACTATTAGTTATAAATCCATTTAAACAATCTTTCCATTTTGAATTATGAAATATTATATCGTTTAGCTCTTTTCTTTTACTCTCTTCTATATTTAGTTTGTCTAAATATGTTTTTGGATTGTAGTCAAGCAACACTCCACCTATATCAAATATTATATTTCTTATCATATTTACTCTCTTTCTTAATTTTTAATAGTATAGCTATTCGTTATCTTTTAATTTATATTTAACATCTAAAATGTTTTCTTTTTCATCTACTTGAATATGCATTTTAAAGTTATATTTGTCATCAATTAATCCTTTTATAAAGAATCTATCTAAAATCATTATATTAGACAATATTTTTTCTTTTTGTAGTAATTCTTTAATATCTATCCATTCAGATGTATTTTCTTTAAACTCCTGTGTCTCACCTTCACTTTCATTTGTAACAAATACATCAAAGTCAAATATTCTATTAGGATATTCGATTATCATATTTCCTTTATATTTTAAATTTCCAACTTTTAAACCTGTTTCTTCTTTCATTTCTCTAATTGCTGTTTGTTCAGGATTTTCACCTTCTTCAATTTTTCCACCAGGTATATCATAATATCCTTCTTTTTTATTTCCTTGCTTATATTTAGTAACTACTACTTTATTATCTTTTATTAAATAGCACCTTACTGCTTTTCTTATTGGTTTGTCCACTTTCACTCTTTATCCTCCATATCTATTAATAAGTAACTCTCTAAAATATTCTGCTGGATAAATATATTCCTTTTTTCCATCTATATTTTTAGTAGTTAAATAATTCCAATTAAAATCTTTATTTATTTTTATTGTATTTAATATATTTTTATCTATATATTCATAAAATCTATATCCATCATTTGCATATTGAAATTGATTATGATTAAGTGATGATATTATGCTTTTATTTACTAAGCTTGAAAAAGCACATACTAGATATTCATCATAAAACTTTTCTAAAATTCTTTTCATATTAAAATCATTGCTATAGATTTCATTTAAATACATAGCTATTGTATTTGCAATATCGCCAATTTCTTCATTTTCTATATCGAATAAAAATACTGCTAACTTGCTTGCAAAATTTACAGCTTGTATACATTTTCTATCATCAAAATAAAATAATTTTAGTCCCCATTTTAACAACTCATTTCCTGTTTGTTCTTTAATTAATTATATTATTAAATGTTGATAATTCATCTGGCATTGGTATATTCAATTCTTTTATTGTTTGGTTGTATATAATATCATATCTAAACTCCGTTTTTCTTTTATAAATTTATATATATCTTTCCAACTATCAATTCTATATAAATTTATTTTATTGTTTATATTACCTTTACTACTAAATAATATAGTTTCAATTCCTAATTCATTAACTTTATTGCAATTTGCTATAGAATCATCTATAAACAAATCTATCTTCTCATTTTTGCAAGCCTTTGCTTTATCAAAATTACAAATCAATTTATCATAATGAATATTATTGTTTTTTAATTCTTCAATAGTTGTTTTATATTCATCTGTATATAACGTTTTATCTCTTGCTGTAATAACTATTATTTCATGCCCTAACTCTCTAATTTTATCAATATACTCTGCAACTTTAGGTTTAAAAGGTGTGCCAGCAATAACTTTATCATAATATTTTTTTGCAAATTCAAGTTCTCTTTCTTTCATTTCTTTTGGTAAATTACTATATGAAATATTATTATCTTTCAAGTATTTTATATCTACATCAAAAAAATCTGCTATATATGGCATTAAATAATCAAAGGTATCTGCCATTGTATCATCTATATCTATTCCTATTTTCATATTATTTCTTTCCTTTATTTACTTTAAGTATTCTATAATTTTCTTATAAAATTCATCTCTTTCCATTATATTGCCATTTTCAATTATCTTATTAAATTCTTTTAATTTGCATAATTTTACTTGTTCAACTTCACTTTCTTGTACTTTAATATTCCTTAAATTTATTTTATCTCTTTTTACAATATAACAATCATAGATTTGATTATCTATATAATCTTCTTCTACACTTTCTTTATTTTTATATGTAAGTATATATTCAAGTTCTTCTTCATTTACTTTTATTCCTACTTCTTCTAATGTTTCTCTTATAGCTGCTTCAGTAGAAGTTTGTCCACTTGATATATGTCCAGCTGCTGCTACATCCCATTTTCCAGGATTTTTTGCTTTATTTTTTGACCTTTGTTGCATTAATATATTTCCTTGTTGATCTATAATTGCAATTACCACTATTCTATGACATAATCCTTTTTTATGTATTTGTTCTCTTGTTAAAATTTCTCCTGTTTTATTTCCGTTTTCATCCAACACATCTATTAATTCTTCCATTATACATCCTCCCTTTTCCATTATGTCTAATTTATATCACAAATCAACAATTTTTCATAGTATTTTACCAATATTTACAAAACATATTTATCCTTACATTTGCTTAAGTGCAACAAAATCTCCAATAGAAATAATGTCAAGAGCGAGTGATAACGAGTTTATTTTACTCTTGATATTATTTCTATTGGAGATTAGAATTTGTCTGCAAATGTTATAGGACAAATTTTTTAATATTTTTGACCTGCAGAATTTTATAAGTCAAAAAAGTCCAGAATTTTGACCTATAAAAAATAAGCATCAGCACATATCTACTGACACCTATTTTATAAAGATTCTCTATAACTCATTCTAATAAACTCTTTCTACTGTTTGAAATATCT
>CANAQC010000046.1 GCA_947363765.1 uncultured Clostridium sp.
AATAATATAATAAATTCATAAAAAAGGGATTGACAAAAATTAGATAGTCAATTTTGAAAGGAGCAAAAATGGAAACAAAAATTATAAACGATATAGCAATAGTAAAAAGCAATGAAATTATAATAAAAGATGTTCAATCAGCAATAGATTTTATTATGACTATCCAATATGAAACAAACTGTAATAAAATAGCATTGAATAAAGATGCAATAATAGAAAATTTCTTTATATTAAGTAAAGGATTAGCAGGAGAAATTTTACAAAAATTTATAAATTATCAGACAAAATTTGCTATATATGGAGATTATTCAAAATATACAAGTAAACCATTAAAAGATTTAATATATGAAAGCAATAATGGAAAAGATATATTTTTTGTAGAAAATGAAGATGAAGCAATAAAAATGTTAAGTAAGTAGAAAAAAATTACAATAAATAAGGGAGATAAAAAAGAAAGAGATACATTGTATAATAAAATGTATTTCTTTTTTGTTGCTAAATTTTTTAATATTGTCCCATTTTCATATTTTAAATTCGTTTTTAATAATAGAGTAATAACTTAAAATTTTCATTCATAAAATTAAACAAAACTTATTAAGGAGAAAAACTATTATGAAAAACGATCAAAATTCAAATATTCAAATAGAATATGGCAAAGCAGACTTAAAGCAAATATTATTAGAACTATTAAAAGAACAATACATAAACTATATAACAATGAACGAAAAATAGATGCTTATTTGGAGCTGACAAATTATAGAGAACGCGTTATAATCAAATTGCTTTAAATAGGCTATTTACTCTCAAAAAAGGAGAGTGATTAAGATAAATAGAGTGAATAGTTATAGAAACATAAGAGTTGCAAAGTACATAAGGTTATCTAGAGAAGATGGAGATGATAGAGAAAGTGAAAGTGTAGAAAATCAAAGAGACATTATAGATAATTACATACTAGGGCACGAAGAATTAATTGAAGCTGGAGAATATGTTGATGATGGCTATACTGGCACGAATTTTAATAGACCTGGATTTCAAAAAATGCTAAAAGACATAGAAGAAGAAAAAATAGATTGCATCATAACAAAGGATTTATCAAGATTTGGAAGAGACCATATAGATACAGGTTACTACTTAGAAAGGTATTTACCAGCTAACAATATTAGATACATAGCAATTCGGAGATAATGTAGATACCCTAAAAACAGATGGATTACAATTTCTAACATTTAAGCTAAGTTTTAATGACTATTATGCACAAGATATATCAAACAAAATAAAAAGTGTAAAACAAAGAAAAATAGAAAAAGGAGAATATCAAGCAGGAATACCACCTTATGGTTACAAAAAAGATACTAATCAGAAAAATCACTTAGTACCAGATGAGTATAGCTCACAAATAATAAAAGAAATATTTGATATGTATGTGAATAAAGGAATGTCAACAATTAAAATAGCAGATGAGTTAAATAGAAGAGAAATAGAGCCACCAGCAATCTATCTAAAAATACCTACATATATGAAAAAATGTAGTAGCAACCCTAATGGAAAATACGTATGGTTAAGAGCACAAATAGGAAAGATTTTAAGAAATGAAGTTTATCTTCGGAAGTGTTGTTGGAAGAAAGTTTCAAAAGGTTAGCCACAAAATAGCAAAAGTAAGATGTACGAAAAAAGAAGAGCATATAGTTTTAGAAAATATGCATGAAGCAATAATTGATATAGAAATTTGGAATAAAGCACAAGAAAAATTAAATGGTTATACAAATTCAAGAAATAGAAAATATGACCATGAGTTAAAAGGGGTAGTCTATTGTGGAGAATGTGGTAATAAAGCAACTTTAAGATGTAGGGAAGAAAAAAGAAAAAATGGAAACTTTTGGAGAGCAACTTATTTTATTTGTTCTAAAAGAAATAATTATAGTGGATTATGTGATTGTAAGCAAATATCAGCAAATCTAATTGAAGAAGCAGTGCAACAAATAATAAAAACAGAGATGGAAAAAATAAGTTTATCAGAAAAAGAGCTTAAGCAAATTTATCAAGAAGCGGAAATTCAAGCACAAACAAAAAGTAATTTACTAAGTACAAAATTACAAGAACTAAAAAACACACTTCAAAATATAGAAAATGCCATTGAAGAAATTTATCAAGATAAAATAAATAAAGTAATACAGGTGGAAGACTTTAAAACAATTTACGAAAAGAAACAAAACGAAAGAAATAAAATTTTAAAGGAAATGAAAAAGCTAGAAAAAGAATTAGAAGAAAGTGAGCAGAAATTTCCCAAGATAGATTTTAAAGAAATAAAACAAATAGCAAATGAGTTCTTAAAAATGAAAAATCCTAATAAAATGATATTAGAAAAGTTAATTGAAAGAATAGAATTTGATAAAGAAAAAAACATAAAGATTAAATTAACTTTTAAAATCTAGTTACAATTGATAAATGAGAAATTAAATAGTATTAAAAAATAATTATTTTTTTAACATTAAGTACTTAGGAAATCATACAGTTAATCATAAAAGTATGCCAGATTTAGAAGATGAAAAAATAAAAACAGAAGTAATGGATTTGCATACAGTTATTTATAAAAAATTTGGATATGAAATGAAATATATAAGACCACCAAAAGGGGAGTTTAGTGAAAGAACAATTAATTTAACAAATAGTTTAGGATATACTACTGTTATGTGGAGTTTTGCATATGATGATTGGGATGAAGGCAAACAAGGAAGAGAAGAATACGCAAAAAAGAAAATATTAGATAACATTCATCCAGGAGCAGTAATTTTACTTCATGGTAATTCAAAAGATAATACAAATGTATTAGATTCTGTTATTAAAGAAGTTAAAAATATGGGATATGAATTTAAATCATTGGATAAGTTTGAAAGATAAATATTATATTACTAAAAAACAATCCTAATTATTAAATGAAAAAATTTAATAATTAGGATTGTTTTTATATATAAAAATAAAAAAATTTATAAGTGTAATAAAAAATAAAATTAGCTTATATAAAAAATGATAAAGATATTGAAAAAAAATTGTATTTGTTATATACATATAATATAAAAAAATTGAGGTGAAATATGAAATTAAAAAACAACAAACATTACAAATTAAATATTAAATGGATACTTCTTATATTTATTATAATGCTTATACTATCATCATTTTACGTTAATTTTATTAAGCATTTAATATATGAAAATACATATTCTAATATATCAGAACTTAGTAAACAAACAGCTACACAATTAAATGTTGCTATAGTAGATCAAAAAAAGTTTGTAGAAGTAATGGTAAACTCTATAAATAGAGGGTATTTTGATACAATTGAAGATATATTTGATAGATACAAAGGCGATTTAGAAGAATATCACTTTACAAGACTTGTTGTACTAGATGAAAAAGGTAATGGAATAACAAGTGATGGACATATAGTAAATAATTATAAAAATATAGAAGAATTTTTTATACAAAATGATGATGTATATTTATCTGAAAATAGACCAAGTACAGTTTCAAATAATCAAGTTAATATCTATTCTAAAGTATTTCACTTTAATGGAGAAAAAAAGGTATTATTTGCAACTGTAAATACAGAAAATTACAAAGAAATTTTATTAAGACGTTTATTTAATGGACAAGGTGGTACTTATTTAATAAATAATAATGGTTCTGTATTAATAGATTCATTTGATATTATTAAAGAAGATAAAGTAAATTTATATGAATTTATTAAAAATAGATATGGTTTAGTAAATAAAGAGGACACATATAAAATTGACAATATGGCAGAAAACATAAAAAGAAGAGAAATAGGAACTTTTGATATTAAACTTGATAAAGATACTTATTTTATACATTATGAAAATATTAATGTAAATGATTGGTATGTTGTAACTGTAGCACCAGCAGATTCAATTGCAAAACAGCTTACTTTATTTGTAACATTATCACTTACAATATGTTTAATAATTAATGTTATTGTAATAGCAATATCAATATATATAGACATATCAAATCAGCATAAAAATAGAAAACTATATAAGATTGCATATATTGATTCTGTTACATTATTAGGAAATGAAACATACTTTAAAGAAAATGGATTAGAATTTTTACAAAAACAAGGAAGCAATAAATATATAATAGTACTTGATATAAATAAATTTAAAGCATTGAATAATATATATGGATATGAATTTTGTAATTCTATATTAAAAGAACTTGGTCAAAAATTAAAAAGCATATTGCCACAAAATAATATTACTTGTAGAATCTCTAATGATGTATTTGCTACAATATTTAGCTATGAAAAAGACATAAAAAAACTATTAAATACAATATTTCATAATGCATCAAAACTAAAAGTAAATGATACACATATAAATGTAAATTTATCTATAGGTGTTTATAAAATAGATATAGAAGACAAAGATATTAATAAAGTTTTAGATAAAGCATATATGGCTCGTGCTAAAATAAAAGGATTATATAATGATAATTATTATATATTTGATGATATACTACAAAATAAGTTAATAGAAGAACAAAAAATTGAATCTTGCATGGAAGAAGCATTAGAAAATAGAGAATTTAAGATAGTATATCAACCTAAGACATTTGCAAAAAATGAGAAATTAACTGGAGCTGAAGCATTAGTAAGATGGTATAGAGAAGATAAAATAATACCACCAAATGAGTTTATTCCTTTATTTGAAAAAAACAAATTTATAGTTAAATTAGACTTATATATATTTGAACAAGTATGTAGAGACATTTATAGCTGGAAAGAAAAATATAATTATGTACCAATTATTTCAGTAAATGTTTCTAAAGAACATTTTATATACAAAAATTTTATAGATGAATATGTCAAAATTAGTGAAAAATATAACATTGATAGAAGCAAAATAGATTTAGAAATTACAGAAAGTGCTATGATGGATGGAAATGTAGATATAAGACAAGTATTAAATAGCATTAAAGAAAAAGGATTTGTAGTCTCAATAGATGATTTTGGAACAGGATATTCTTCACTAAGTATGTTGCAAAATATGCCAATTGACATTATAAAAATAGATAAAGTATTTGTAGACAAAGCAGATTTAAAAAGTGACAAAAATATTATAAACTACATTATGTTAATAGCAAAACATTTAGGAGTAAAAACAATAGTAGAAGGTGTTGAAACTAAAGAACAAGTAGAATTTGTAAGAAATTTAGAATGTGATGTAATTCAAGGATATTACTATTCAAAACCAATTAAAAAAGAAGATTTCGAAGATTATTTTAATAAAAATAGATAAAAAATTTTATTATATAGGAAAGAGAAATAGAAGAAAAATACGTTTTTGTAAATGTAGTTTTTCTTCTATTTCTTTTTTCGCATTAATTAAAAACATATAGCATATATATGAAAAAGACAAAATAGCACAAGGAGGAGAAAGAGAAATTGGAAAATTATAGAAAGAAAAATAGAAAAAAACAAAGTAGATGGAATCGATTACTAGAATTACCAGAAGAAGTAGTATCAACAAAGCCAAGACTTACAATTGTTGGATTTGAAGAACTTTTAATTGAGAATTATAAATCTATATTAGAATATGAAGAATTTTATATTAAAATAAATACTTATATTGGAGCAATAAATATAAATGGTTTTAATTTAAAATTAAAGGAAATGACAAATGATGATATTATGGTTCTTGGAAAAATAGATAGTTTAGACTTTGAAAGTATGTTAGATGAGGAGGAATAGTATGTTTTTGAAAATCATACTAAATTATATATTTGGATATTTATCTATTAGTGTAGAAGGATATTTTATAGAGCGTTTCATTAATATTTGTAAAAGTAAAGGAGTTTTATTATGGAATTTGAAACGAAAAAAATCAAGTTTTTTATATGTTAATATAGGAATAAAAGAATTCAAAAAAATAAAAGAAATTGCAAAAAAAACAAAATGCAGAATAAAAATAGAAGAAAAGAAAGGAGTCCCATTTTTTTTACATCGTTATAAAAAAAGAAAGATGTTTGTTATTTTTTTAATAATAGTATTTTTAGCAATTTTTTCAATTTCAAACTTTATTTGGAATATAGAAATTGTTGGAAATGAAACAATTTCAAAAGAAGAATTACAAAAACAGTTAGAAGAAAATGGATTAAAAATAGGTATCTTAAAACAAAAGGTAAATTCAAAAGATATTATTCAAACTATACGTCTACAAAGAAATGATATTGCATGGATGGGGATTAATCTAAAAGGGACTAATGCTAAAGTAGAAATTGCAGAAGCTACAAAAAAACCAGAAATTGTTGATGAAAAAGAAAACTGTAATATTATATCACAACAAGATGGAATTATTACAAAAATAAATGTTCAAAACGGCACAGCCCTAGTAAAGGTAGGAGATATTGTAAAGAAACGGTAATATTTTAGTAGGAGGGTGGTTAGAAGGAAAATATACAGGAACAAGGTATGTTCATGCAAAAGCAGATATAGAAGCAAAAGTATGGTATTCATTAAAAGAAAAAATGAGTTTAAAACAAGAAATAGAGGAAAAAACAGGTAAAGAAGAAAAACATTATGCAATTTTAATAAATAATTTCAAAATAAATTTATCTAAAGGGGTTCCAAAATTTGAAAAATATGATACAATAAATACGAGCAAAAAGTTAAAAATATTTTCAAACTTCTATTTCCCTATAGAAATTGCTATAACTACCTATGAAGAACTAGAATCAAAACAAATAACATATACACAAGAACAGTTAAAAGAAAAATTAATTACAGATATACAAAATAGATTAAAAGAACAAATTTCAAATATAGATAAAATAGTAAATACACAAATTAATGAAAAAAAAGAGGGAGATACAATTGAAATAGAAGTAATATATGAAGTACTTGAAAATATAGGCACAAACGAAAAAATAGTGTTTTGAAAGGATGATGAAAATGACTGAAAGAGGATTAAGGGTACTACAACAAGATAAAACTTTTTTTGGAAAATTAACAAATACAATTACAAAATTGTTAATTCCAACAAAAGTAGGAATTAATGGATTACTAATACATACTAAAAGAATGAATGTACTAAAAGCATTTGAAAATTATATAAATGAGGCAAATAATGATGAAACTATAAAAAAGGAAACATTATTAAAAAAATATGAAAATATGTATGCATTATATTTAGAATCAATTGATAAATATGTTATGGATTCAATATACAAAAAAGTAAAAAATGATACAGCAAGTGCATTTGAAAAAAATGCATTATCAAAATACTATAGTGTAGTACACCTAAAAGAAACACAATATATTGAATACAAATATAGAAAACAAAAATATTTATTAGAATTAGATTATGAAACCATACAAGTACAAAATAAGGAAAAATTACTAAAACGTTATCAAGCTTTTTATACAGACAAAATGGAGGGGCTTTATAAGAAAATTCTTAAAAATTACTCTATTCAATTAGCAGATAATGCTAGCACAAAAGACAGAAAAAATGAAATTTATGAATTAATATTTGAAACATTAGAAGAATATATTGTTTCTATATTACCAATAAAAATGGAATTAAATAACAATACTACATGTAAAGAAATCTTACAAGAATATGATGCATTTAATGGATTTTTAGCAGGAAAGCTAGATGAACGTGATGTAATAGAGAAAAAATTGCTTCTTTTAGGAATTAGTCGTAAATTATTTACTCATAGTCTTCCATTAATTGTTGCAGAACAATGTTACATTAAATTATTAAAAGACACAAGAAATTTAATTATAAATGCAAAAAGTGAAAAAAAGAAAAACAGTGCATATGAAATGCTTATAAAATTAATAGAAGATTATAATATAAAATTGTTATCTACAAAAATATATTGGGACAAACCACAAAAAAGAGAAGAATATAAAAAATTCTGGGAGCAATATAGTAATATACAAAACAAAAAAGAGCAGCATCCAGATGAATATACAAAGCAAAAAGAGATTTTATTTATTAAAAATGATTTAAAAGCGGTTAATAAAAATAGTGAAAAATATAAACAAATTATTACATTTTACAAAGAAAAATTAGTAGAATTAGGTATTATGAAAAACATAAAAAATTCTTATAAAACTCTAAATAAAAGATGTGTAAAGAAAAAAATAGTGGCATAAAAAAGAGGAAATAAAATGAACGAAATAGTACAAGTAAAATTTCTAGAAGTACAACAAAGCAATACCTATATAAATTTAATAAAACAAGTACTACAGAAATGTTTTGAAGAAGAAAACATTTTAGATAAAAATTTATATATTAGTATTACATTAACAGATGAGCATAATATACAAAAAATTAATGAAAATTACCGTGGTATAAATGCACCTACAGATGTGTTATCTTTTCCAATGTTTGATAAAGAAGAATTACAAGATTTGATTAATAGAAAAGAACATGTAGTAGAGGATATTTTAGGAGATATTATTATTTGTATAAAACGTGTAAAAGAACAAGCGGTCGAATATGGACATAGTTTTGAAAGAGAACTTTCGTATATGGTAGTACATGGATTTTATCATCTAATGGGATATGATCATATAAAAGAAGAAGACAAAATTAAAATGCGACAAAAAGAGGAACAAATATTACATAAACTAAATATTACTAGGGAATAGATAGGTGAAGAGATGGAAAAAGACAAGAAGCAGCATAAAATGAAAAATAATAATTTTTTAGATGCATGCCAAAATGCTTTAGATGGAATTATTTATGCAATTACAACACAAAGCAATA
>CANAQC010000047.1 GCA_947363765.1 uncultured Clostridium sp.
TGAAGCCATATCAAAATCAAGTATTACCTGTCTTATTTTAGTTGTAGCACTGCCATGCACTCCACATGCGTTGTATATGGAAACATATCTAATGGCTGTATTTCTTTTATTTCATACTCTTCTTCAAATTCTTTTAAATCTCTTACTAATGTTGCAGGATTACAGCTAATATAAATGAATCGTTCTGGTTTTAATTTTTGTATATTTTGTATTGTACATTTATCTAAGCCTTTTCGTGGTGGATCTACAAAAACAACATTTGGTAGTACTTTTTCTTTACTTAAAACTTCTTCTAATATTTGTTCCACATCTCCACAATAGAATTTTATATTCTTCCTTTTGTTTAATTTTGCATTTTCTTTTGCATCTTTTATTGCTTGCTCTACAATTTCAATTCCATAAACCTGCTTTATATATTGCGATGCAAAAGTTCCTATTGTTCCTATTCCACAATATAAATCAAGAACAATATCATTATTGTTTAAATTTGCATTTTTTATAGCTAAATTATATAATTTTTCGGTTTGTATTGGATTTATTTGGTAAAATGATAATGGAGAAATATTAAACATAAAATTTCCTAATTTATCTTTTATATATCCATTACCATATAAAATTTCATTTTCATTTCCCATAATTACATTTGTATTTTTGCAATTAATATTTTTAATTATTGTCTTAATTATAGGAAAATTCGTTTTTAATGCTTCTACCATTATATTTTGTTTTGGTATTTTTCTTTCATTTGTTACAATAATACACATAACTTCATTCGTATAAGTTCCTACCTTTATAACAATATGGCGAATTATTCCTTTTTGCGTTCTTTCGTTATATGCAGAAATTTGATTTTGTTTCATAAATTGAATTATAAATTTTGCAATTTGTTCAGAAATTTGCATTTGAATTGCACATGAGTCTAATTCTACAATTTCATGGCTTCTTGCTGCATACACCCCTGTTACAATTTCACCAGTTTTATTATAACCTACTGGATATTGTGCCTTATTACGATAAAAAAATGGTTTTTCCATTCCTATAGTATCTTTTACTAAGATTTTTTGTTTTAATGTTTTAGTAACTAGATTCTCAACTATATATTTTTTTAATTTTAAAGTTTCATTGTACTTTATATGCCTTAAATTACATCCACCACATCTTTTATAACTATTACATTTTGCATTTTGTCTTGATTTTGAAGAAGTTATTATTTCAATTATTTTTCCGAAAAGCATGTGATGTATTTACCTTTACAATTTTTATTTTTACTATTTCATCTTTCATTGCTCCTTGTATAAAAATTGTAAAATTATCAATTTTAGCAATTCCTTCCCCCTGATAACCATAGTCTGTAATTGTAACAACATATTCTTTATTTTTTCGAACTGGTATTGTATTATCTTTCATTATTTTCTCCTAATTTTTATATATTTTATCATACTCAAAATAAAATTATATCAGAGCATTCAAAATTTTATTAATGTTATCAATTTTCTTGACTCTTGTAATCGTTGATACAATAAAATATATCATATATTTGATAAATTGCAATTAAATTTGTTAAAGTTATTATAAAATATATAATACTAAAAAAGAAGCACTTTAATTAAATATGCTTCTATCTTGTAAATGATAAAATCTGTAAATTTAATAAATTATCAGCCTAAATACATTTTTATAAATCAATTATAGTCTTATTTGTATAGGTTCTCACCTAATAATTTAATCTTTAAGATAAATTGTAATACTTTTTATAATTTTTAGCCAAATTTCTCTCTCCTATTAAGTCTAATATCATTCCAATAAATGAAATTATTCCACCAATTATAAAACCAATAACTTGTGGTATAAATTCTTTAATAATAAAAAATGATAATAGAACAAATATTAAGCCTATTGTAGATGCTATTCCTCCTGATAACATTAATTTATAACTTGTAGTTTTTTCTTGTTTACATTTTTTCTTAAATTCTTTTTTATTCATATTTTTATATCTCCTTCTAAAATTGCAATTCGTACCACAAACAATTTTAAACTTTCTTTCGAGTCAATACAATTCCAATTATTGATACAATAAGTATAATTGGTGCTATTCTAATAAATAGCCATTCAAACCCATGAAAATTAACTCCTAAAATAGCATTTTCAATATTATTATAATCCCAATTTAAATAAGGACTATTTAATAAGATTAAAAAGATAAAAATTATCATGATAATTGTACATAATAAAATTAGTATCCAATGAATCATTTTTCTTTTTGCATTCTTCCTTTGTGATAATTGTAAATTTATTATTTCTAATTTTTCAGAAATTGCTTTCAAATCATCTACTTTAGACTCTGAAATGTTTTCTCCAAGCAGAGTGCTTACTGGTATTTCAAGAACCTTTGATATTGAGATTAACATTTCTGAATCAGGAACTGACAATCCTTGCTCCCATTTAGAAATTGTTTGTCTTACTACATTTAGTTTTATAGCAAGTTCTTCTTGTGAAAATCCTCTTGATTTTCTTATTGATTTAATGTTTTCTTTTAACATTTTAGAACAACTCCTTTCTTTACAAACTATTATATAAAGAATAGTCCGTTGCTACAAGCAATGCTTATTAACATTCAAGATTTATAACAATAAATAATACTTAATATATATAGCATAGTGACCACCAAATAGAGTGGTCACTATGCTATCACTATCTTATCTTTGATTCCATTTGCGATTGATTATTCCCAAAAGCATCATTTTATAGGTATCTTCGTTAGGTTTTTCATCTTCATGCCCGACAATAGATGTACCAAACATATCGTTTAAGAATTCTACTTTTTCCCGTATAGTTTCCAAACCACTATAATCCTTAATAATTCTGTCAGCTTGTTCTGCATCTGTACAAAGTTCAATTAACTCTTTTACTTCCTTTTGACCTAAATTTGCCATTGCATCTCCTTTCCATTTGTAAAATTATTACAAATATGTTGCTTATTTTTTATTACAGTGAATTAAAAATTCATACTTTTATTATATATATTTACACAATTATTGTCAATATAAACTAATTTTAATCGATAAAAAGCAAGTAGAATTTAATTCCTAATTGTTTTCATTTCCATCTTCAAAATTTACTAATTTACTTTTATTTTTGTTTTTATCACTGCCTAAGTGAAAAGAGTATGCAAATTATAGATCCATAGAATACACCCTTTGCCCTTCCTTGGTAGAACAGGACTTTGGTTTTGTTATAAGAGTCCTAACCCTGTAGACTTAAGTTAAGTACACTTTAAATTTTATTAAAAATATTTTTTGTAAAAACAGCTATACAGAATACAGATATAAAATTATAGTTCTAAAAGTAGTGAAATTAAATTTTAGGAGGATTTTATTATAGTAGAGATAACTTAGATTTTTTCGTTCCTGATTTATATTTGGAAAAGGAAGATTATGAAAATGATTATATTATTGGAAAATATGTGTATTTAAGATTAGATTTGAAATACTTATGAAAGAAATGTTAGATAAAACTCCTATTGATTAAAACTTGAAAAATACTGACCCTTTAAAATGGATTGGACTTATGAATAATTATAAACATTCATTTGAAGAAATTGTATTACAAGAATTTATATTTGTATAATGCAATAAATTTGTTTCCCTGTTAATAAATAAACCTATGGAACTTTCTTTTAGAAAAATTCCATAGGTTTTGACAGTTTTTGAGTTAATTCCTATGCCACTAAAAAATGCATCATTGCAATAGTCATAACTGTATATGCTACAATTAATGATATAGGATAAAGTACCTTGCTATAACGTCTTTTTATAGAGTTTTTGATAAGATATGCTGTAAAAATAATAAGTATAAAAATAAAGACTAAAGTGAAAATACCCATCAAAGTTCTATATCTTTCAGCATTTTCATAAGCCTCTTCAGCACTTTTTCTGCTTCGCTCAAAAGTAACTTCTTGCTCATTCGTTCCAAAGTTTTTAACAGTAGCCGTTACATAATTAGAATATCTAAAACCTTCATCGTAATCTCCAACTTCTATTATCAAATTTGTCCGACCATTTTCAGAATAGATGGTTGTTTTTACAGGATACTGACAAGTGTATTCATGACTAACAATCATCCTTTCTGCTTCTTCCTGATATTCTTTGTATAAATCTTCAGAATAATACAATGACTTTTCATATACATTAGATACAGTCGGCATAAATGCTTTGAAATGAATAAAAAGACCGAACGATACAGAAAAGACTATTGATAGTATAATGCAACCAATGGTTGCCAATTTTTGCCGATTCATTTTTTTACCTCCATTAATCAATGATATGGTTATATTTAAAGCTCTAAGATACTGTCAAACTTAAAGCATAATAAAATTTTACATAATAAATTATAGCATATTTATTCAGTTTTTTCAACAAAATTTGTTGTGTATAATTCTCTTTCCTCTCTATTTATACAAAAATAAAAAGAGCTTAACAATTTATTTTTGGTATGTAAATAAATTGTTAAGATGAGCAAAAAAACATATGAATAGTATTAAATATATTCTTTTGCTTTGGCAAAGCCAAACATAAATTATCTATCGTAAGATTATATAATTTATGAGCCCTCCGCTAGGCGCCCACTGTCATCTTTCCAAAACGAAGTTTTGAAAGTGTCATAGTGGATTACATACTTTCGTTAGAAAATTATGTAACATCCCCCTTTTAGTGTACTTAACTAAATGATTCTCCTGTAGAGGACATACCATCATAACTCAGGGGCTTTGTGAGGTAATGAACTTTTACTAACTTAACACTCACTAAAAATAAGATAACATTTTTAAGCAACAAAAAAATACCATCCTTTTCAGAATGATATTTGTATTGTCTGTTCAATTTAGTTCGAACAGAAATGTCATTGGTCGGAGTGTTCTTACAGAAATTTTTACGAAATGCTGATAAATCAATAATTATATGGCACAGTAAAAAGCATATTTACATTATTTTTCAAAATTTTGTTTTGTTCGCTTGTATTTCGAGTAATAATGTTATATAGTTATAAACAATAGGAAATGAGAATAAGCAGTATGGGTGCTACCACTTTACATACACAGTTTTGACTGTGAGAATGGAGGTGGTGCTATATGGTAGAACAAGCTATGTTAATGATAATATACTTACTTTTCTACGGTTTAGTAGGAATGACTATTATAGCATTTGCCTTGATTATTGCAATAGTAGTAATTTTGAGCAAATAATAAAAGCACCACATTACGCTTCGCCAAGCTATGTGGTGTTCATCATATTTATATGGTAGCACACATTTCTGTGGCTCTCATTTTCTATCTTTATTATACATTCATTTTTGTGCTTTGTCAAATATAATATTTCATTTCAGTCCTTTAGATAAAATTATTACTATTAAATGTATTTTTTATATTAACCTATCTTGAATAGTCGCCATGGTAAGACCCATCACTTTTTTCTTTATCTAATAATTCTTCATACTTCTCATAAAGTAAATTTAAATGTTCCTTTATAATACTTTTTTCTTTATCCAAAATATTACCATTATTTAATCTACTTTTTAATTCTTCAATCTTATATAATACAGTCTGACTATTTTCTATAGGTTCTGTTTCAATTCTTTCAACACTTACAGATGAACAAACAGAAATTGCAGAAAAAGTCAAACTGCTTCGAGCAGAATTAGAAAAGACAGAAGAAAAAACAGTTACAGCAGATATGTTCATTGCTACTGTTCGCAAATATACAAGAATAAAGAAGCTAACAAGAGAGGTATTACACGAACTAATAGACGAAATAAAAATAAATCACGCCGAAAAATTAGATAGTAGCGAAACAGTACAAATAATAACTATCTACTGGAATTGTATAGGTGCAATAGAAATACCTGACCTGCCTAAAATTCCTGATGTAGATGTAACAGTAAATACAAGAAAAAGCGTAAATGTGAAATACGCACCTAAATTATCATTATCAGCATAAAATAAAAAAATGTTCTTATGGAACGCTAAATCCCATAAAAACATCCATACTGGTGCCATTGGCGTAGTTATCTACAACTTTTTTGGCTCTCGTAACGATTGATACAAATATCAATCAACTTATTAAATTATATCATATCTTTTATACATTGCAACAAGTTTGTATAAAATTTTATACATATTTGTGAAAAATATTCATAAATTCAATGCACTGATTATTTATTAAAAAATAACTTCTTTATTTTGTTTAATATTTTTTTATACCATTTTTCATTTTCTAATTCAATTAAGCCTATTTCTTTAATATCTTCATTTATATTAGCTCTCAATGTATCTTTTTTAAATAAATTTTCTGCACTATATTTTCTATTTAACTCTTCATTATATTGTTGTAATTCTAAATAATCTTTTTTTTCTAATTTATTTTTAGTTTCTTCATCACATAAATAAGATCTATATATTAATGATAAAATATCTTTGGTTTCATCTATTAATTCATTTTCTTTGATAAAAATATCATCTATAGCCTTAGATTGAAATGAGCTTGATTTGTTATTAGAAATATAACTATAGAACGATGATGGGATTTTTTTTATAATATCTTCTGGCATTATTTTTAATATCATATCAACTTCTGTTAATGCCTCAGCATATTGACCATTCATAATTTACTCCATTTCCTTTCCTTTATCCATATCTTTACTATTTTCAATTATTCTTCTAGACCAATTAAGTGCTGACTGTCTTCTAATAGGTGTGCTATATCTATCCACAGTTTCAAAAAATCCATATGCAGAACTTGGACTCATAGTTCTTGAATTTTTTTCCATCGATTTGTAATTCTCATGATTTATGTCTTTGCCGAATTCATTTGTAGCACAGACAGCTATGGCTTTGCCATATTCTACTGCATCAATACCATACTCATTTCTTGAAGTTTCTATTTTATTAATTAACTCTTCAATTTCTTCTGCACTTATAGTTTCATTCAATAAATTTATAACTTTACTTTTATCTATCTTCTTTCCTATAGAATTTCTAAGTAATTCGTCTAATTGTAAAGTACCTTGTTCACCTGAAATTCCAATTTCTGGAGGAATTCTAGTTTTTAATCCACACAAATATAATTTCACTAAATTATAGGTTGTAAATTCATCAGTAGCTCCTAATAGATTTCCTATAAAATTTTTAACATCACTACCAGCGGTTGTTTCATTTCCTTGTGATAAAGCTCCAACAACACTTCCTTTAGGCAATAAATCTTTATCTTTTAAACAAGCTCCACTATGGCATGATGTAATTACTATATCAACAGGCTTGTCTTTAAATCTAGAATTTACCATTTCAAATAATTCTCGAGAACTTATATAAGAATCATCATTTATAAAATAAAATTGCCCTTCTTTTTCTGTTCCATGCATTTGTATTATAATTGTAGTATTGTCTCCATTTTGCGATATTTCTTTTAATTTACTTGCTATTGCTCCATTTTCTATTTTTTCAACTCCATTACCAACACATAACATTCTTCTAGAATTGTCTTGTTCAATATTTGAAGTTAATAAATCAATTTCTTCATTTCCAAAAGCTTCTCCCCCTGAGCCTGCTATTACTAATACATTTCTCATTTCTTTATCCCTTCTTCTTGACTTATAATAGTATATAGTATTTTCTAATTTATTTCAACTATATTTCTGAATTAAATTTATTAGAAATTTTAACTAAATCAAATTAAATAAATACATTACCACTTTATTTCGTTCCACTTGTTCCATTTCCATAATTTTAGCCATTGTAAACATTACAAGTTTATATTTTGTAAAGTTTATCAATATTGTTCTATATTCCTCATCTACTTCTTTTAGCATAGTATCAAATTTCTCATGCATTTCAGTTTGGTTATATGAAATATTAACCCAGTCACTTGTAGATAAACATATTCCTAGTCTTAATTTATCTTTTATTTCCATATCTTTAATTATATTTATTACATTTTCAACTCTGTTTTCCTCCATAACTTTTTCCTCCTTTTAAAATCTGGTATCATTAATTTTCTTTTTATTCTTGATTTGCTTGTTTTCATCTGGTATAGTTACTCTTCTAGCAATATTATTTGCAATTTCATTGTCGTTGTCATCAAATATTCCATTTTTATATAGGTCATCACTAACAATTTTATAATTATTATCTTTATCAAAGCAAATTCTTTTGTGAAAATGGCTCATAATGCTATGCCAAAAGCCTTTGAATTTCTGCAATTCTTGTTTTAATTTTTCCTTTTC
>CANAQC010000048.1 GCA_947363765.1 uncultured Clostridium sp.
GAATTCCTACAATAGAGAAAAAAATCTCCCACTTTGTCACTCCCATGCACATGGTTAGTGCTTGCTTTCCAGTAGTGCAAGCTTTTTTAAAATAATTATCTAAATTAAATGCAATTCTGGGCAAATATCCTAAATCCTCTAAAATAGTAAACATAGGAAAAAAAATTGCCATAGGAGGTAGCATAACAGATATAACCCATGAAACAGTTTGAAACATACCATCTACTAAAATACCTATTATCCAATCTGGGGTATGAATTTTATTAAGTAATATAATTAAATTTTCTTGTATGATTCCAAAAAAATTTGATAATAAACTAGAAGGGTAATTAGCACCAGTTATAGTAATCCAAAAAATAATACCTAAAAACATAATCATAATAGGAATACCAAATTTTTTAGAAGTTAAAATTTTATCAATTTTTCTATCACGAATATAATTATTTGCTAAACTATATGATATAACTTCATTGCAAATATCTTCGGCTTTTAGTACAATACTAGAAACGATTAAATCACGGAAGTTATCTTTTCTAATATCATTTTCGGCTAAAAATTCATTTACTTCTTCTAATTTATGTTGTAAGTCTTTTCTTTTAAAAGAAACTGAAAAATTATTTTCAATAGATGTAATAATTGATGGTTCTTCATCAATTAATTTTAATGAAATCCATCTTGATAGGTGTATACTTTCTTTTGGTAGAAACTTTTGAATAGTAGCTTCTAACATAATTATACTATCTTCAATTATAGGATGATATTTAATAAGATTGGGTTTACAAACAATTTCACCCAAAGAAACTTTTAAAATAGTAGATAACAATTTATCTAAAGTTTTTCTTTTTCTAGCAGTAGTACCAACAACAGGAACACCTAAAAATTCCGAAAGTTTTTTTAAATCAATTTCAATATGTTTCTTTTTAGCTTCATCAAGTAAATTTACACAAACAACTACTTTATTAGTAATTTCTAGAGTTTGAAATACTAGATTCAAATTTTTTTCAATACAAGTAGCATCTAAAATAATAACAGTAGTATCAGGATTTCCAAAACAAATATAATCTCTTGCAATTTCTTCTTCTTGAGAATTAGACATAAGAGAATAAGTACCAGGGATATCAACAAACAATAAATTTTTACCTTTATGTATGCAAGTACCACAGGCATTACTAACGGTTTTGCCGAGGCCAATTTCCAGTATGTTGATGCATACCAGTTAATGCATTAAAAATTGTGCTTTTTCCAACATTTGGATTTCCACATAATGCAATAGTATAATCACAAGATTTTTGAAGCAAATACATATCATCTTCTAATAAACCTGTTCCGCAAGAACTAGCAGTAAGTCCCATATTATCACCTCATTTTTAAATATCTAGGCACTAAAATGCCCATAATTATATTATAAAAACAAATACGTGGCATGAAAAGTAATTTAAGAGATTAAAAATTTAACCATGCCACATTTGTTTTTATATATTTACTAAAATTAAATTAGCATCTTCTTTTCTTAATGCTATTAAACTTCCACGAATTAAAAAAGCTGTAGGATCTCCAGATGGGCTTTTTAATATAGGCGTAATTTTAGTTCCTTTTACAATTCCTAAATCAAGAAGTCTTCTTCTAATAGCATTTTTACAATTTAATGTATCCACTGTTCCCATTATTTGTAATGGTAAGTCATCTAAATGTATTTTTTCCATTTCCTAAGTACCTCCAAGAAAACATAAAATCTGTCTAATAGTAGTATATAAAATAAATAAAAAATTAGTTACAATAAATAATATAAAAATTTTTTAATATTTGAGTTTTCCAAAAAATAAAAATATGATATAATAGTAAATCATATTTTTAAAAGGAGTAACGATGTATATTAATCAAGAAATAGCAAACGAAATGTATAAAGAAGCAGGACCTGCAAGGCTTTTAAGAGCAAAAAGTTATGTTAAAGAAAAAAGAGTTAATATTGAAAATATTTATTATGAAAATAGTGATAATTTTTCTGTTACATCAAAAATAGAAGGGAACTTTAATAATTATAAAGTAAAAGTAGTAGTAAAAGATGGAGAATTAGAACAATCTTTATGTGAATGTGAAGATTATTATAATCATTATGCAGCGTGTAAACATATTATTGCTACACTATTAGAAGTAGATGGAAATCCTAAATATAGTACTAATCAATATGTAAAAAATAAAAAAGAAAAATATACTGATTTTAAAGATTTAATAAACACATTTTATGAAGAAGAAATGAAACTAATAGAAGATGAAGACAAAAAAACTGTAATACCATTAGATGCAAATATAAAAATAATACCAAGACTAATTTATACAGATTATACAAAAGAAATGAAAGTGGAATTTAGAATTGGAACAAAAAAGCAATTTTATAAACTAAAAGATATAATAGAATTTTATAATAATATGATGTCAAAATCCATATATAGATACGGTACAAAGCTAGAATTTATACATGAAGAAGCATCATTTGAAGATACTTCAAAACCAATATTAGAATTTATATTAAAATATGCAGAAACTATTAAATATGTAAATAATAATACAAATAGTACTTATAGATATTTTGGAGTAATACCAAATGTAAATAATATTAAATTAAATTATACAGCATTAGATGAAATATTTGAATTACTAAAAGGACAAAAAATTTCTATTGAACAATCATATATTAGTAATGAAGTAGAAATAATAGATTCTAATCCCAACATTAGATTTGATTTAGAAAAAATAAATAATGAAGAATACATATTAAAATGTAATATTGAATCACATAAAGATTATGAGATTTTACAAGGAAGAAAATATATATACTTTTTAACAAACGAGAAATTATATCGTTGTAAGAAAGACTATAAAGAAACAACATTAAAATTATTAGAAGTTTTTAAAAGAAATTATACAAATGAAATCAAATTCTCAAATAAAGAGATATCAAAATTTTTTTCAATTGTACTACCAAAAGTAAAAAATAGTATTAATTTAGATGAAATTAGACCAGAAGAAATAGAAAAATATATGCCACAAAAATTAAGAGTAAAAGTATTTTTAGAGTTTAATGATAAAAATTATATTATAGCAAAAGTAAAATTTTGTTATAAACAAGAAGAATTTAATCCACTAAATGAGACACCAAACATACCAAGAAACTTACTACAAGAAGCAGAAAGTTTAAATATGTTTAGAAAAACGGGATTTATGTTAGACAAAAGAAATGCTGAATTTATATTAGCAGATGATGAAAAAATATATAATTTTTTAACACAAGATATTAATATTTATATGCAAAAATTTGAAGTACTTGCAACAGAAGACTTTAATAAAAAACAAATAAAAAAACCTAAAATGAGTTCATTAGGAGTAAAAATTGAAAATAATTTATTAAATATAAATTTAGAAAACTTAAATTTTGATAAAATGGAGTTAAGAGAAGTCTTAAATAAATATAATTTAAAACAAAAATATTATAGACTAAAAAATGGAGATTTTTTATCTTTAGAACAAAATGAAGATATGGACTTTTTACAAAATCTGATTTTGGGAAGTGATATAGGATATAAACAATTAGAACAAGAAAGTATTAATCTTCCAATATATCGAACACTTTATTTAAATAGAATATTAGAGAAAATAGAAAAAACAAAAATAAAAAAAGATATAAACTATAAAAAAATAATAGAAGAAATTGAACATAAAGAAAATTTTAATGAATTAAAAATTCCTAAAAGTTTAAATAAAACTTTAAGGCAATATCAAAAAATAGGATTTAAATGGTTAAAGACGTTAGATGAATATAGGTTTGGAGGAATTTTAGCAGACGATATGGGACTTGGAAAAACCATACAAGTATTATCTCTTGTTTTGGCATATAAAGAAAATACTATTAAAGATAAAAAGCCAATTATAGTAGTATGTCCAAGTTCTCTTAGCTTAAATTGGAAACTAGAAATTGCAAAATTTACAAGTAATATTAAATCTATAGTAATTAGTGGAAATGCTAGTAATAGAAAAGAACAAATTGAACAAATTCCAAATGTAGATGTTGTTATTACTTCATATGATTTATTAAAAAGAGACATTGATATATATAAAAAATTAGATTATGAATTTCGCTATATTATAGCAGATGAAGCGCAATATATGAAAAATAGTAATACTCAAAATGCAAAAGCAATAAAATCATTAAAAGCAATAACAAGATTTGCACTAACTGGTACTCCAATTGAAAATTCATTATCTGAATTATGGTCTATATTTGATTTTTTAATGCCAGGATATTTATTTTCATATAAAAAATTTAAAGATAACTATGAAATGCCGATTGTAAAAGATGAAGATAACGAAACTATGAATAAACTAAGAATGTTAATTGAACCATTTATATTAAGAAGAACTAAAAAAGAAGTATTAACAGAACTTCCAGATAAAACAATAACCATTTTAAATAATAAGATGGAGGATGAACAAGAAAAAATATATTTATCATATTTAGCACAAGCAAAAGAAGAATTGAAACAACAAATTGATACACAAGGTTTTGAAAAAAGTAGTATACAAATATTAGCACTTTTAACAAGATTAAGACAAATTTGTTGTCATCCAAGTTTGTTTTTGGAAAATTATAAAGGAGAATCAAGTAAATTAAGACAATGTATAGAACTTATACAAGATGCAATACAAAGTCGGACATAAAATATTACTATTTTCTACTTATACTTCTATGTTTGAAATAATAGAAAAAGAATTAAAAAAAGAGAAAATAGAATATTTCAAATTAACAGGACAAACAAAAGTAGATGAAAGAGTAGGATTAGTAAATGAATTTAATGAAAATCCAAATATTAAAGTATTTTTAATTTCACTAAAAGCTGGGGGAACAGGACTAAATTTAATAGGAGCAGATATGGTAATTCATTATGATCCATGGTGGAATTTATCTGCTGAAAATCAAGCAACAGACCGTGCATATCGTATTGGACAAAAAAATAATGTACAAGTATATAAATTAATTACTAAAAATTCTATTGAAGAGAAAATTTATGAATTACAAGAAAAAAAAGCTAAACTAATTGATAATGTATTAGATACTAATACATCTTTTATTAGTAAATTATCAAAAGAAGATGTTATGAAATTATTTAGTTAGATTATTACTATTATATAATACATGGAATAACACTATAAAAGTTATAATCTAAACATGAACAAAACTATGTAGTTAAACCATTGATTTAACTATAGACTTATGTTATAATAATAAAGATTTTTGCTCTATAAAGAGTAAATTGAGAAAAAATTTCATTGCAGAAGGAGGATTTGATATGAAACATATCAAGACACTATCAACCAGAGATTACAAAGAGTCAATGAAAAAAGGTGGATGTGGCGAATGCCAAACATCGTGCCAGTCCGCATGCAAAACATCTTGCACAGTCGGCAACCAGTCTTGTGAAAAGGTAAAATAAAACTGAAATTAGGCTGGTGTAATTTATTTAAAGACGGGTGGGTATTTATATTCGCTCGTCTTTAAAATAAGGAATAGGAGTAAATATATGAAACAAGAAGTAACAATTATTGGTGGAGGTCTAGCAGGATGTGAAGCGGCTTATCAAATTGCAAAAAGAGGAATTAGAGTAAAATTATATGAAATGAAACCACAAAAGTTTTCTGAAGCACATACAAATGAGGATTTAGCAGAAATTGTATGTAGTAATTCATTTAAATCAAATTTACATACAAATGCATGTGGACTTTTAAAAGAAGAATTACGTATGTTAGACTCTTTATTAATAAAATGTGCAGACAAAACAAGTATACCAGCAGGACAAGCATTAGCAGTAGATAGAGAAAAGTTTTCTAAATTAGTTACAAAAAAAATAAAGGAAAATAAAAACATAGAAATTATAAATAAAGAATATATAGGACAAGAACTAGCATTAAAAAATATAGAACAACAAAACACACAAAATATAATAATAATTGCCACAGGCCCTTTAACATCAAAATCTTTTGCTGAAAATATATCTAAAATAACAGGAGAAAATAGACTATATTTTTATGATGCAGCAGCACCAATTATAAAAAAAGACAGTATAGATATGAATATTGCATTTTATCGGAAATCGATATGAACAAGAAAGAGGAAAAGAAGAAGAAATAAAAGATTGGGAAATACGCATAAGTAATCAAAAAGCAAGTTATATAAATTTACCAATGAATAAAGAGGAATATGAAAAATTTTATAACAATTTAGTTAATGCAGAAGTAGTAAATTTACATGAATTTGAAAAAAAAGAGATATTTGAAGGTTGTATGCCTATAGAAATTATGGCAAAAAGAGGAATAGATACTCTTCGTTTTGGACCACTAAAACCAGTAGGATTTACAGACTTAAGAACAAAGAAAAGACCATATGCTGTTATACAATTAAGACAAGATGATGTAAATGCAACAATATATAATTTAGTAGGATTTCAAACAAATTTAAAATTTGGAGAACAAAAAAGAGTATTTTCTTTAATACCAGGACTTAAAAATGCAGAATTTGTAAAATATGGTGTAATGCATAGAAACACATATATTAATTCAAGTCAATTACTAGATAATACATATTGTTTAAACAAAAATTCTAATATTTATTTTGCAGGACAAATTACAGGAGTAGAAGGATATGTAGAATCAATTAGCTCTGGCTTATTAGTAGGACTTAATGTAGTAAATAAATTATTAAAAAAAGAAAAAATAGAATTCCCGAAATATACGATGATAGGAGCATTAGCACATTATATTTCTACTCCTAATAAAAAATTTCAACCAATGAATGCAAATTTTGGAATATTACCAGAATTAGAAGAAAAAATAAAAGATAAAAAAATAAAATATGGTTATCTTGCAGATAGAGCAATAAATTCAATAAAACAAATGAATATAATAGTTTAAAAATAAGAAAAAATTATAAATTAGTATTAAGAAATTGTTGCAAAATTTTACCATAATATTACAAATATATGAAAATTTAACAAAAAAACTGACAAATTTACATAAAGCACTTGTCAGTTTTTATTTTGTATGTTAAAATAAACATAAGTGCAATTTACTAAAAATTAAGTAAATTTGAAGGGAGAATATAAATCATGAATGAAAAGGAATTTTTCGAAAGTATTAAACCATTAATTAGTGAGTATATAGAATATCAAAAACAACCAATGCCAGATGAATGGGTTGATAATAGAGCTTCTTCAATATTACAAGTTCAACAAAGAGAATATTTAAGTGATAAAGAAAGATTTTTATTAGAGGCTTTAGATGAAGAAAAAGGAATGGAAAGAAGAAAAGAGTTAATTAAAGAACTATCACAAATTAGAATTGAAACAAAACATTCAAAACAAGAAAATATTTATGATAAAGTGAAACAATTTATTGATTCTAATAAAGAAAAAATGAATAAAAATATTGAAGAAAAAAATAATCAATTTGAAGAAATAAGAGAAAAAAGATCAAAAGCTATAAATGAAAAAGTAAAGGCATATAAATTAAGAAAGATGCTACTTAATCAAGTTGGCGAAAATTCAATAATATATAAAGCAGCAGATAAAGATGTAAGAATCAAATTATCTAAATATAAAGAATTAGATAGAGAATTTAAGAGTAAAAAAGAGGAACTAGAACAAGCACAAGAAGAATTAGCAGGATTTGAAGAAATTTATAATGAAATTGATTTTGAAAGTGAAGCAGGTATTCAAACTTTATTTAGTATTGCTGAAAGTCAAGAGGAAAAAGATGAAGAAATAGAAAGACTTAAAGATGAAGATATAGAGGTAATAGAGCCTGAAAAAATAAAAACAAAGTCTGATTATGAACAACAAAGACGTGAAAAAATAAAAGTAATGTTTAAAGAAAAAGAGAGTGGTTTGGAAGATTTATTATGGACAAAATATATAGAATCAAGAGACCGAGTGTTAGATATGGAGAATATAGATGAAGCTGAAGAAATTGTAGAAGGTATAAAGGATAAAACATTATTAGAAATATATGAATCTGCAATTCATGTATTAAAAGGAGATTCTAAAAGCCAATTACTAGAACTTATGAACAAAATAAAAGAAAGAACACTAGTGGAAGAAAAACCAGAAGAAAAGAAATCAGAAGTAAATAAATCAGAAGCAAAGAAACCAGAAACAAAGAAACCAGAAGTAAAGAAATCAGAAG
>CANAQC010000049.1 GCA_947363765.1 uncultured Clostridium sp.
TCCCATGCACATGGTAGTAACAAGCTGGTTGTTTTGGAAAGTGCTGATAGATGTGGTGTTGTGAGATACGTTAATGTGAAATTTGGTGTGTATTTTAGATTGTGAAATTATGCTTATGCAATTAATATTGGTTATTAAAAAAGAATAAGTAAAAGTGTTGTACAGATCAACATAATATGATACAATATAAGCCAAATATAATTAATAGCAAGGATAATTTAAAGGAGATTAAAACAATGGCTAATAAAGTAGTGAAATTAGAAGACTTTTTTGATTTTGGGGTAAAAAATCCAATTAATCGATTAGCATATACAAAAGAGGATGTAGAATATAAAATAAAAGTTATTCAAAAGATGAAAGAACTTGGAATGGATGCAACAATTGATAAAGTAGGAAATATATGTGGAACAATTAAACTTGGAAAAAATCCTAAGAAAAGTCTTGTGATTGGTTCACATACAGATTCTGTATATAATGGAGGACAATATGATGGTCCAGTAGGAGTTATTGTAGGACTTGATACAGTAGAACAATTATTAAATAGTAATCATATAAATGGCATTTTTAAAGTTGCTATATATGCTTGTGAAGAGTCAAGCAGATTTGGAAATGCTTGTATAGGAAGTAAATTTTTAAATGGAAATATAAAAGAAGAAGATTTTAAGAATATATTAGATCAAAAAGAATTAAAAGATGGAAAAAGAATAACACTAGAACAGGCTATTCAATATGCAAAATCATATATAAAAGAAAATGTAGAAGGAATTAAAGAGGTAGAAAAGATTTTTGATGAAATGGATTATGCTTTAGAAGCACATATTGAGCAATACGAGATATTACAAAAACAGCATAAGAAACAAAAAAAGGATCTTATTGGAATTGTAAATTCAATTGGTTCAGCACTTAGAGTTAAATATAATGTTTTAGGAGAATCGGGTCATACAGGTTCTACTCCAATGAAAAAGAGGAAAAATGCAGTTGATGCAACAGCCATTATTGGAAAAAAAGTTAGAAAACTTGGTAAAAGATATGAAGAAAAAGGATTAGGAAGAGCAAGTCAAGTAGAAATTAATACAATAGGACATGGAGGAAGTTTTAATCAAATACCAAATCAAGCGGAAGGGTTAATTGATTTTAGGCTTTTAGGTGAAAACACACCAGAGCAGGTATTAGAAAAGTTTAAAAAAATGACGGATAAAACAGCTAAGAAAACTAAGACTGAAATTGCAACTACAGTTATTTCAAAGGGAAATCCAATCATAACTTCTACTATTTTAAATTCTAATATTGCTAGTGTATGTAATAAAAATAATATTCAGTATTTAGAAATGCCATCTTGGGCAGGACAAGATACAGGCTATGTTCCAGCAAAGGAAAAAACAATGATATTTATACCATCCAAAGGAGGAAGTCATAATCCAAAAGAAACTACGAAAAAAGAATATATTGAACTCGCAAGTAAAGTTTTTACAAATGTATCACAAGAACTTTTGCAAGAAAGATTTAAAGATAGACAAGTCGTGGAGGTAAAAAATAGTGCAAAGATTATAAGTAAGGTAGAGAAACATAAAAATCATGAAATGATTTTATAAAAATTTTACATTTGACAAATCCGAAACAATATGCTATTATTTAATTACAAAATAAATGTGTTTGTAACGTCGTAACAAACAAAATGTAGAGAAGTACGTGTACCTGCGAATGCACGTGCTTTTTTATGCAAAAAATAGAGCAGACTGCGAAATCTACTCTATCGACTTATGTATGTCTACACTCAGTCTTTGCTTGTTTTTTCATCTTCTATTTGTTGAATAGTTTGCTGTTGTTGTAGCATGAAGTTTTTTTCTTTTTCAGCTATTACCATATCAAGCAAATGAAGAATTACGTCGTTACAATTCAAAATGTAGACCTCCTTTCCGCCCTTTAGAAAGGGCTAGCCTTTCTGCTTTGCGTAAGGTTAATAATTATTCTATTATATTTAGTAAGTAAAATCAAGCATATTTTGAAAATTGTACGAAAAAATGTTCTTAAATACTTTTGCTCTAAAACTAACAATTAATTTACAATTATTTCCAAGAGTTACAGTACAAAAAAGTATAGCATTTTTCACTTTTATAAAAAATGTAAAATACCATAGGTATTGAAATTATTAAAACTTAGAGTATCAATAGATTTTGACTTTTTATTCCCTACTTTATTGAGTGGAGGTATAGAGGCACTATCGAAAGATAGGGAATCTATGCCTCTTAAAAATTTAGAAATAAATTTTTAAGATACAGTACAATTTCGAGGACGAATTTGTTTACTTTTATAGTACCAGTATGATACAACTAAGCAAACAATAAGATGTTAGATTAATTAAAACATAGTTATCGGTTAGGAGGAACAATTGGAATTAACTTTTGATAGATTAAATGAGGATGAATTAGAAGAAGTAGCAAAACTTTATGATGCAGAAAGAACAGTTGCTACAAATTGTGTTAAGATGAAGCAAACATTTACAAAAATTAAAGATAATCAAGACTATCAGATGATTACAGTAAAAAGTAATGGTATTATTGTTGGGTTTGCAAAAGTAACTATTCATCATGACATTTTCGAAGAAAACAATCCTTTTTTTACAATTTGGAGTGTTAGAGTAAAAGAAGAATACAGAAGACAAAAGGTAGGAAGTAGGTTATTTAAATATATCGAAGATTTAGCAAATGATATGAATTGTGAACTTATCTGTTTAATTGCAAATAAAGATAATATTGGAGCAAATCAATTCTATAAAGAATTAGGGTATGAATGTGAAAATGGATATGTAAAATTTCTAAAAAATTAAGTAGAAAGGCAACAAAACATTTTGACAACTATTAAACAATATGTTATTATAAATACGAACTTTGAATAATCGCAGTTGTTCAAAATTAGTCGTATGTGTAACCGTGAATACACATACGCAGTTTTTCATAAAATTAGTTAAAAAAGTTTAAAAATACTAAATTATGTGTTATACTATAGTAGAATTAGAGGTGATTTGTATGCCAAATACTATTCAAAAAGTATTGAATGATTTTTTAGAAGAGGTAAAAACAATATTAGGCAATAGACTAAAGAAAATAGTGTTATATGGCTCATATGCAAGAGGAGATTATAATAAAAGTTCAGATATTGATATTATGATTTTAACAGACTTGTCAGATAAAGAAATAAGTGAATATAGTATGAAAATATGGGAAAAAAGTGCTGATATAGAAATCGATAAAGGAATTGTAATTTCCCCATTAGTAAGAAATATCGATCATTTTGAAGCATGGTCAGATGTAAAACCATTTTATATGAATATCATAAATGAAGGAGTTGTATTAGTTGGAGAAAAAAACTAGTAAAGAATTCGCTTTATATAGATTAGAAAGAGCAAAGGAAGAATGTGAAACAGCAGAGTTATTATATAAAGAAAACAAATTATTGGCAGCTAATAATAGAGCATATTATTCTATATTTTATGCAATTAGAGCAGTACTTGCAATAGAGAAAATTGATTTTAAAAGGCATAAAGATGTATTAGCATATTTTAATCAAAATTATGTAAAAACAGAAATCTTTCCAAGACAAATGGGAAGAAGAATCATAATGGCATCTAAGGTAAGAGAAGATAGTGATTATGATGAAAAATATGAACCAAGTTCTGAAGCTACTTCTTTACAAATTGAAACTGCAAAGGAATTGATAGAAATGGTAGAGAAGTATTTGCATGATTCACAAAGTAAATAGTAAATATTTTCCACATAAGATGGTACTTACATATAGATAGATTAAATAATAAAAATACAAAGTGGTTGCAAATAGGATATTTGTGATTATGCTATAGCTAAAATGAGATGTAAAATCTTATTTTAGCTTTATTTTTTTGTTAAGTTATGATATGATAAGGAAAAATTAGGGGGTATTCGTCATGAAAATTACAAAATTTCCACAGTCATGTTTATTAGTTGAAACAAAAGGAAAAAAGATATTAGTCGATCCAGGAACATTAAAATATAAAGACGAGTATTTTGAAATATGGAACAATGTAGATATTATTCTAATAACACATAAGCATCCAGACCATTGCAATACAGAAGTATTAGAAAAATTAAGCAAAGATATAGTAATATATTCAACTAGTGAAGTGCAAGAGACAAATAAGACATTAGATATAAACATCGTAAAAGAAAACGATGTTATTGAATTAGATAATATAAAAATAGAAGTAGTACATGCAATACATGGGTATCAACCACTATTAAAAGGTGGAAAAGAAGTATATGAAAATGTGGGATATATTATAGACGATGGAGATAACAGACTATATACAACGAGTGATACAATCTGTTTTAAAAATGAGTATAAAGCAGATATTTTGTGCATTCCAGTAACAGGACATGGACTAACAATGTCAGCATTTGAAGCAGCATTATATGCAAAAGAAGTAGGAGCAGTTTTAACAATACCAATTCATATGGATAATCCTGCATTTCCACCAGATTTCAAGTTTATAGAAGAAATGCTTGATAAGTATGAAGTTGAATATGAAATATTAGAAAATAGTGAGACAATTGAAATAGAATAAAGAAATGGAGAAAAGGTAAATGGAAGATGAATACTTAGAGTTTGCAAAGGACATAGCCAAAGAGGCAGGAAAGATAATGCTAAAATATTTTAATATGGATAATGGTGCAAGTTATAAAGGAGATAAAACAATTGTAACATTAGCAGATACAGAGATAAATTCATATTTAATTAAAAAGGTTAAGGAAAAATATCCAAACCATTCAGTAGATGGTGAAGAAGAACAATTTGGAAAAAGCGACTACGTATGGGTATGTGACCCAGTTGATGGAACAGCAATGTATGCGAGACATATTCCAGTTGCAGTATTTTCGCTTGCATTAGTAATTAAGGGAGAATCAAAAGTTGGAGTGGTTTTTGACCCATTTACCAATAACTTATATACAGCAATAAAAGGAAAAGGTGCATACAAAAATAGTGAAAGAATAACTGTAAATGATTATGAATTAGACGATATGAAAACAGTATGTCATTATGATTTATGGCCTGATGCAGATTATAACATATCTACAGTAATCCAAGAATTAGGAAAGAAGACATATTTTATTGGATTAGGAAGTATAATAAGAGCATGTATGTGTGTTGCTATAGGGGACTTTGCTTGTGCTATTTTTCCAGGAACAAAACACAAAAATTGTGATATCGCAGCAGTTAAAGTTATTGTAGAAGAAGCAGGAGGAAAGGTTACAGATTTATTTGGAAATGAGCAAAGATATGACGAAAGTATAAATGGAGCAGTAATTAGCAATAGAAAAGTGCATGATGAAGTAATTAAAACTATAAAGAATTGTTTATAAAAAATTTTACAGTACAAAAAAGTATATCATTTTTTATTTTTCAAAAAAATGCAAAATGATATAGTACAAAATGGACAAACTCATTCTCTCACAAAGAATTACAGATACAAATGCTATATTTTTCCGTGTGGAGGTAAAGGGTGCGGTACCGAAAGGTATCGCATTCTTTGCCTTCTAAAAAAATTTTTTAAAAAAATTTTAGAATTTGGGTAGAATTTTGGCGAGAAAACGGATGTATATATATTAGAGGGATTATTGTAATAGTACAAGGTCTTTCTTAATAAATATATAGAGGTGAAGCTTAGTGGAAGATAGATATATGAAGCTTAAATTCGAAGTGGTTATTAATAGAATATTATATGTAGAAGGTGTAATTGATGAAAAAAAGTATAAGCGAGTATCAAAAAAGCTTGATAAACTGCTGTTTGAGGAGCGTAAGAAAAATTTTACTTCAACCTTGACTTAATTTAACTTATTCTAATACAATTTATAAAGTATTAATTGTGTAAGAGGAAGGAGGTATATTTGACAGTATACGAAATGAAACAAGCATTTTTGCTTGGTAAGACGATATTTGATTTACCACTAAATGTAAGTTATTATGCCAGAGTTTCTACTGATAAGGAGGAACAGATTAATTCTTTGGAAAATCAAGTTAGTTTTTTTGAGGATTACATTAAGAAAAATAGCAATTGGACTTTTATTCGGAGGCTATGTAGATGAGGGAATTAGTGGAACTACTTCACGTAACCGTGAAAACTTTATGAGAATGATTGAAGATGGAAGCAACAAGAAATTTGATTTGCTAATTACGAAAGAGGTTTCAAGGTTTTCTCGTGATACGATTGATAGTTTGCTTTATACTAGAAAGTTACTAGAATATGATGTTTGTGTATATTTTCTATCAGACAACATTATAACGGCATCTTCTGATGGAGAATTGAGACTTACGATAATGTCTAGTATGGCACAAGATGAAGTTCGCAAGATTTCGGAAAGAACAAAGTTTGGTTTTAAAAGGGCATTAGAAAAAGGTACTGTTCTTGGTACAGATAATATTTGGGGTTACAAAAAGGATAAAGGTAAGCTTGTGATTGATGAAGAAGAGGCGAATTTAATTCGAGATGTTTTTGATATGTATGCAAATGATGGTAAAATTGGATTAAAAAAATTATCGACTACATTAAAGGAACACGGTTATTGTAATCACAATGGAAATGCGATTCATCAAAATACATTGAAACGTATTATACAAAATCCGAAGTACAAAGGTTATTATACAGGAGGATTATCAACAGTTGTGGATTATCGAAGTAAAAAGAGAAATTTTAATGACCAAACAGAGTGGAAAGTGTATAAAGATTATGAAAAAGTTCCGCCAATTGTATCGGAAGAATTGTGGGAAAAGGCAAATCAAAAATTATTAGCTAGAAGTAAGAACGCAGCAATGTATCAGAAACATCAAACCTTATATGCTTTATCGGGAAAGTTGTATTGTGATAAGCACAAATGTGGATTTGTTAGAAAAATTAGACACTATAAAAACAAAGAAGATGTTATTTACTGGTATTGTGCTGATTTTCATAAAAGTGGAAAAAAGGATTGTATTCCTGCTTGCTTTAAGGAACAAGATTTATATGACATTTTACTTTCTATCTTTAAAAGCTATGAAATTTACAAAGAGGAAATTTGTGAGGAATTACTTTCTTTCTATAAAGAACTTTCTAAAGAAGAGGAAAACATAGAACAAGAGAAAAAATTGCAAAATGAATTAGAGGTACTTACAAGAAAAAAAGATAAACTATTGGATTTGGCAGTAGATGGACTTTTAAGCAAAGAAGATTTAAACAACAAGAATATATTCATTGAAATGGAAATTAGCGAAATACAAGCAAAATTAAAAGAATTAGAGGCTAAAAAGAAA
>CANAQC010000050.1 GCA_947363765.1 uncultured Clostridium sp.
GCTGCCCATCAGTTATTCCATCATTTCCAGGATTGGTGTCTGTGGGTGGCTGATCTCCAGGTTGTTCAGGCTGCCCATCAGTTATTCCATCATTTCCAGGATTGGTGTCTGTGGGTGGCTGATCCCCCCCAGGTTTATTGTCTTCACCAGGCTTGTTACCTTCGTCAGGTTTGTTACCTTCGTCAGGTTTGTTACCTTCGTCAGGCTTGTTACCTTCGTCAGGCTTGTTACCTTCGTCAGGCTTGTTACCTTCATCAGGTTTGTTACCTTCACCAGGCTTATTACCTTCTCCAGGCTTATTGATTCCATTTTCGTTATCATTAGCATCACTGTTTATAGTTACTGAAGATTTGCCAGATGATTTAGCATTCACTTTTTTTACAGAATACACACTGACATATACTTTTACGTCCTCATATACACTTCCATCTGGTAACGTAAAACTGCCTGTCAGCAGATAGGTTTTGTCCGCTGTTTTTTCGACTTTAGCAACCTTGCCAAAACCTCCTTCTATGAATTCACCATCTTGCTGTAACTGGAGATACTCTATTGTATCTCCTACAACTTTCAGTGATCCTTCATTAAAAGTAAATCCTGTACCATCCGCCATCGTTGCCGAAGACGTATATGCCGCCAATACCTGATACGTTATTGCCTTTTTTTCTGCAGCTTCTGTCCGCATACCTGCTGTTAATACAAATGTCATTACCATAGCCATTAATAAAGTTTTCAATGTTTTCATGTTGTTATCTCCTTTTCCATCTTATACTAATAATTTGGTTTCTCTATATATTAAAACACCCTCAAAATTATATGAGTTTATAAGTATCTAGGAATTTGTAAATAAATATCTTTACAAGTTTATCCTATTGCTTATAGTGGTGTATTATTTTTTATGGTCAGTGCCATACTTATTTCATATTATACTATAATTTGGAAAAAAAGTCAAGTTTTTTTGTTTTATGTAATCTTCTTTAAAATATTCCTATTAAATAAAAATAGAATAGATTTCTCTACTCCATTTCTATTTATAATTACATTGCTTCTTCATTTTTTTCTTCTTCTATATTCATTTTTTCATCAATTACTTCTAGGTTTCCAACTGAAACTTCATATGCTACTCTTGTTTGAGATGTTCCATCTTCAAATTTTTTCTCGTAACTCCTAGATTGAACACGCCCTATTATTTTTACTTCTGCCCCTACTTCTAAATTTTGACAAAATCTTGCAGTTCTTCCCCATGCAATTGCTGGAATATAATCTGACTTGTTATAAGCTCTATTTACTGCAAGTAATAAATCTGCAATTTCACGTCCAAATGGTGTTTGTCTATAAATTGGTGTTTTACATATATATCCTGTTAAAATAACTTCATTTGAAATTTCTTTACTACCTTCTTGTATTTGATTTTCAATTTCTTCTTCGAAAAAGATGTCTTTTGCAAATACAGTTAATATTAATTTGTTCTTTTCATTTTCATAACTATTATAAGATCTAAATTGTCCTCTTATTAAGACTTTTTTTCCAATTTGAAGTTTTTCGTCTGTAATTAATCTTTCTGATACGGTTACTGGTATAGTATCTGATGTATTACTTAAACGTGGAACCTCCATATCAAATATGTAAAAAATTTCTCCGTAAATTTCATGTGAGTATCTTTTTTCACTTGTTACTTTCCCCATTAATATTAAATGGTTATTATCTGAATAATTTATATTCATTTTGTTTCTTCCTCCCTACTTTATTTTATATTTTGTCTATTGTATATTATTCTTTATGCACACTTTTTAGAATATTTTTTATTTGCACATATCTAGTATACTACTTTTTTTTGGTTTTGTCTACATAAAAAGTTATTTTTTTCCATTTTTCATTTTTCTCCAAATGTTTCATACTTATGTAACCCTTGAAATCACTGCGCATTTAACATTTTTTATGCTTCTAATTTTTTATAATTTTTTGTGTTCCATTCGAATCGATTACATAATTTTGTTCATAAATCAAATCTGATACTGTAACAATTTCATATCCTTTTTGTTGTATATTGTATATTATTTTATCTAATGATTCTGCTGTATGTTTTGTTCCATTATGCATTAAAATGATATCTCCTTGTTTTAATTTATCTTTTAATCTATCCCACATTTCATCTTGTGTTAGTCCTTTATAATCTAATGTATCTAGTGACCATTGAATAGTTTTATGTTTTTCAAGTTCTGCTGCTTTTATAACATTATCATTATATTCTCCATATGGTCCTCTATATAGTGTTGGTCTTTTTCCTGTTATTTTTTCTATTTTATCACTACAAAGTTTAATTTCTTCTTGATTTTTTTCTAATGTAAGATTATTTACATGTGGATGTTTATTAGAATGATTTGCTAATTCATGCCCAGATTGTGCAATTTTATTAACTGCTTCTGGAAATTTATCTACCCAATCTCCCACCATAAAAAATGTAATATGTATTTTATATTTACTTAAAGTATCTAGTATAATATCAATATCATCTGCATTCCAGTAGCAATTGCTTTTATGATAGATTATAAATTTATATAAACAATATATATTAATTTTGAAAAAGTTTTGATTGAAAGTAATTGAGTTAGAAATTCTTAATAAATTTTGTGGAAAGAGTTCATCTATTGATGGAAGGGTGCCACAAAATTTGTTTAGAATTTCTTCGAAAATTAGCTTGAACGATAAACTTTTGAAAAATTATTATATATTGTTTTATATAGCAAATTTATAATTTATTTTTATATTTTCTTTGTCTATAATTTCTATCGTATCAATTAAGTTAAGAATTATATTTCTATTAATTTCTTTAAAGCTAACAATTTCTCTAATATATTTCATGAGTTCATTTTCTTTATTGTTTTCATAGTCATTTAATTTGGTATTTAGCTTTTCTATTTTCTCAATCAATTCTTGTTTTTCTTTCTTGTAACTTTCTGTAAAAGAAACAAATTCTTCTTTATCTAGCAATCCATTTACTCTGTCTTCATATGCTGTTTTTATGATTTTTGTTATTTCTTCTATCCTTCTATTATAATCAACTATTTTCTTTTGTAATTTCTTCTTATCATTGTTAATTTTAGTTTTATCAATTGAATTAATTAGTTTTTCCTTATCTACTTTTTCTTGCAAAATCTTTCTTAAATCTTGTACTACAAATTCATTTAACATACTTTCTCTTACTGCCATTCTTGTACAATAATCTTTTCCATATCGATTATACATACTACAAATTGCTACCATATCATTTTTTAGTCCACTTTGTACTTGATAGGTATATTTGTTATGGCATCTTGGACAATATAATAATCCTGCTAATAAATGCTCTGTATTTTCTTTTTTATGTATGTTATGTGCTTTTCTTTTTAATATGTCTTGCACTAATTCAAAGGTCTGTTTATCTATAATCGGTTCATGTGCATTTTCTTTCATTAGATATTCTGATTTAGGAAGTAATCTATATTTTTTTACTTTATAGCTTACCATTTCTCCTTTATGTTGAATCAAATCCCCAGTATATACTTTATTCATCAGAATCTTTTTTATCGTATTATGCCCCCATAATCCAGATATTGTTTTACAATGATAATTACAACTTTTCTGTTTATAAATAGAAGGACAAGGTACTTTTCTTTCATTTAGTCTATGAGCTATATAGGCTAATCCATTTCCATTAATATATTCATTAAATATATATTTTACTATTTCTGCTGCTTCCTCATCTATGACTAATCTTGTAATATCATTTGGGTGTTTTTTATAACCATAGGGTGCAAAGGCTCCTATAAACTCGCCTTTTTCTGCTTTTGTTCTTTTTACGGTTCTTACCTTTTTAGAAATATCTTTTGCATACATATCGTTTACAACAGACATAAAAGGTCCAATATCATTATTGCTATTTTTTGAAAAGGTATCGATTCCATCATTTACTGCAATATATCTGACGTTTTTAGCTGGGAAATATTTTTCTAGGTAATAACCTGTATCGATATAATCTCTTCCTAAACGAGATAAGTCTTTTGTTATTACCATATCTATTTTTCCCTGCTCAATGTCTTCTTTTAATCTTATAAATGATGGTCTATTAAAGTTTGTCCCTGTAAATCCATCATCGATATAAATATCTATTAAAAGCCAATTTGACTCTTTTGCAACATATTTAGTTAGAAATTCTTTCTGATTGATAATACTTTCAGATGTTCCACTTGATTCATCATCTCTTGAAAGTCTTAAATAAAGCCCGTACCTTGTATGTTTTAGTGTCTAATATACTTGTATCTAAATTCATTATTTTTCATCCCTTCCTTTCATAACTTAGATAACAAGTTATTTTAGAATTTTTGATGTTGTGAATTCTAACTCTTCTTCCTTTATATTGCAAGTCTTTTCTTCTATGTAAATTGGAAGTAATATTTCCATTAACTCTTGCAATTTTTTTCCTTCGTGTAAAAAAGTTCTTGTTACATTCATGTCCACCTCTTTCTTTTTAAATGTATATGTCCCAACATATAATTTATTACTTCAAAAAACAGGTATAAATCACATTCATACCTGTTACAACCAATCAAAAAAGAGCCTAGCTACTTTGCTAAACTCCAATTTTATTTTGGTTAAATTTTGTATCACACTTTTCTTACATAAAAATCTTATACACTATTAATATAATACTGCATAGGTAGATTTTTTGCTAACACTTCTATTGCATAACTATACTATACAATATCTATATGATATTGTACTTTGCAACTTTTTGCCAACAAATTTTTCATATAAGAAGTCTATAGGACAATTTTGAATTGTTCTACTTTATGTGGTTATTATATAGTCAGTTTATATAATTGTCAAGAGCCTGATTAAAATTTTGTTTAGTAGAAATGTATATGAAAAATATATGTATATTCAATCTTTCAATTTACTAATACATATATTTTCATAAATCCATATTTACTTAAAATGTTAATTTTAAGAAGGAATAAACTTCCTTTAATATTCTAATATCATACTGTATATATTCCTTAAAATATATAATCTGATTATATATTAGAGCTCGAGCACACCAACGCTATTATTGTTCTTGTTGTTAGGATTGTTAATATGATTGACATCGGCAAACGGATATTTGTTACCATTGTTGTTGTAATTACCGCCAAGAAGCGAATAACTTAAACTCCTTTAAGTTTATCCCTCTATATAAAACATACTTTTTCTTAAATTATAAGAATCTGCATGTTTGACATATCCTAGCCAACCTGCTATACTTCTTTGTATTTCAGGTAATGTGATTTTGTTTTCCTTTAATAACTCTGTATATTTTTTTAATTTTCTTTTCATTCTAGTTTTACTTGTATTCCTTATTTCCATTCTTCTTTCATTTATCTTATATCCACAAAAATTTACACCTTGTATATCTTTAAATATTTTTGTTTTAGAATTTAATGTCAATCTCAAATTGCTCTCCAAAAAATTTGTAATATTCTTTAAACAATATTGTGCCATTTCCTTATTTTGTGTCAAAATAATCATATCATCCATATATCTAAAATAATATTTACATTTTAGTTTATGTTTTATAAATTGATCTAATTCATTTAAATAAATATTTGCAAACATCTGAGATGTATAGTTTCCAAGTGGTAAACCCAACATTCCTTCTGTTGATAGTAGAATTTCTCTTGTAAGCCATAATAATTTTCTGTCTTTTATTTTTCTTTTTAAGATATCCCATAATACTCTTTTATCTATATTTTTGAAGTATTTGGTTACATCCATTTTTAAGATATAATAACGATTCCATTTATCTCTAGCTCTTCTCATTGCAATCTGCACATCTTTAGATGCTTTGTGCATTCCTCTTCCTTCAATACAAGCATAAGTTGTATCTATAAATTGTGGTACAAAATATGGTTTTATAAAATTTTCTACATACCATTGATGTACTACTCTATCTCTATACTCGGAAGCCATAATTGTTCTTTCTTTTGGTTCATATATTTGAAAAGTATGATATTTTCCATGTTTATACGTTCCACTTCTCAGTTCTTTTTCTGAATTTAATAGTTCATCCTCTAATATTAATTCAAACTGAGTTACTTTTTTCTTTTCTCTTTTTCCTTTTCTAGCTTTTTTATGTGCTTCCAATAATTTGTTAAAAGTCACTGCTTCATCATATTTATTTCTTATTGTTTTAGGCATATTTTTTCACTCCTAATGATTTTATAAGTCCTCCTAGTATTTTTCCTATCTCACTTAATAGTTCATTACTATATTTATACTTTTTCTCATCAATCCATTTATGATTATATAGAATTCTTATACAAATTCGTTGATAATATATATGACTATCTACTATATTATAAATTTGCAATCTTTTATTTTTTTCTAATTTACTTGCTAACAATACATTTTTTAACATTTCGTACATGCTTGTTTTTATCTCTGTTCCAATACTAAATTTTTCTGTACGTGGTAATTTTAATAATACTGTAAGCATATATTCTATATATTTTTCTATTTTAGGTATCATAATTAATTCATTATTGTTTTTTACCATTTCTCTATCTCCAATCATATATTTTAAAGAGAGAACTTAATTTAAAAAAGT
>CANAQC010000051.1 GCA_947363765.1 uncultured Clostridium sp.
AAGACATTAAAATACAAGAAATAGTATAAAAAGAGGATAGTTATTATCCTCTTTTTTTGCTACATAAATAAGCAAAATAAAACTAAAAAATTTTTATACATATTTTATATGTACAAGCATATAAATATAAAAACAAACAAAAGGAGAGGATTTTATGTGGCATACATTAAATGTCGATGAAGTAAAAAGAAACGTAAGAACAAATCTAAAAGAAGGACTAACAAATGAAGAAGCAAAAAAAAGGTTAGAAAATCAAGGATTAAACAAATTACAAGACAAAAAGAAAGAAAACATAATAATAAAATTTTTACAACAATTTAATGATTTTATGATAATTATTTTAATAATTGCCTCTATTATATCTGCAAGTATAGCATTTGTAGAAGGAAGTGGAGACTATATTGATTCAATAATTATTATAGCTATTGTTATATTTAATGCAATAATGGGACTAGTTCAAGAATCAAAAGCAGAAAAATCTTTAGAAGCATTAAAAAAGATGTCTTCACCAAATGCAAAAGTAAAACGAAATGGAAAAATAGTAACAATAAAAAGTGAAGAAGTAGTAATAGGAGATATTATTATATTAGAAGCTGGAAACTATGTAGCAGCAGATTGTAGATTAATTAAAAGTTTTGAATTAAAAATAGAAGAATCTGCTCTAACAGGAGAAACATTACCTGTAACAAAAAATGCAGATATCATATTAAAAAAAGATATTTCACTTGCTGACCAAGTTAACATGGCATATGCTACTACAATTGTTATATCAGGACATGCAGAAGCAATTGTTGTAGCAACAGGCATGAATACAAATGTGGGAAAAATTGCAAAAATGATAATGACAAATGAATCAAAAGAAACACCAATTCAAAGAAAATTAGCAGAAGTAGGAAAAACCCTTGGAATGGCATGTCTATTAATTTGTTTTGCAATATTTATAATTGGAATATTTAAAAATATTCCAATTAATGAAATGTTTATGACCTCTGTTGGCTTAGCAGTTGCAGCAATACCAGAAGGATTACCTGCGATTGTAACAATTATGCTTTCTATTGGAGTTACAAAAATGGCAAAAAAAAATGCAATAATTAGAAAACTACCAGCTGTTGAAACATTAGGAAGTAGTAGTGTTATATGTTCAGACAAAACAGGAACATTAACACAAAACAAAATGAAAGTAGTAGAAATGCAAGATATAGAAGGAAAAATAATATTAGATAGTCAATACAAATTTTTAATTAGACTTGCTAGTATGTGTACAGATTCAGAAATTGAAAATATAAATGGAGAGATAAAAGCAAATGGAGAAGCAACCGAAAATGCAATTGTAAATGAAGCATTACGAATAGGAGAAAATAAAGAAGAATTATATAATATATATGAAAGAATACAAGAAATACCATTTGATTCAGAAAGAAAATTAATGACCACAATACATAAATGGGGAAATGGTTATAGAGCAATTGTAAAAGGAGCACCAGATATTTTAAAAGAACGATGTATAAAATATTATTATAATAATGAAGAAAGACCACTAACAAACAAAATAAAAGAAAAACTAGATGAACAAAATTCTCGGAATGGCTAAAAGAGCATTAAGAGTACTAGCAGTTGCATATATAGATTTTGAAAATTTACCAAATAAAATTAACTCTGCAACAATTGAAAAAAACCTAACTTTTGTAGGATTAATAGGAATGATAGATCCACCAAGAGAAGGAGTAAAAGAAGCAGTAAACACCTGTAAAAAAGCAGGAATAAAAACAGTTATGATAACAGGAGACCATATATTAACAGCAAAAGCAATAGCAAAAGACTTAGGAATTCTGAGAAAAAACGATATTGCGATTACAGGAACACAATTAGATAAAATTTCAAAAGAAGAATTAGAAAAAAACATTATGAAATACTCTGTATTTGCAAGAGTATCTCCTGAACATAAAGTAAGAATAGTAGAAGCCTTTAAAAATACAGGAGCAATTGTTGCAATGACTGGAGATGGAGTAAATGATGCACCAGCATTAAAAAATGCAGACATAGGAATTTCTATGGGACTAAATCGGTACAGATGTTGCAAAAAATGCATCAGATATGATATTAACAGATGATAATTTTATAACAATTGTAGAAGCAATAAAACAAGGAAGAAATATATTTGATAATATAAAAAAAGCAGTTCATTTTTTAATATCTACCAATATTGGAGAAATTGTTACTATATTTGTAGGATTATTACTTGGACTAGAATCACCTTTACTTGCCATTCAGCTTTTATGGATTAATTTAGTAACAGATTCAATTCCAGCAATTGCATTAGGTTTAGAAGCACCACAATCAGATATTATGAATAAAAAACCAAGATCAGCTAAAAAAGGAATATTTGCGGATGGATTATGGGGAAAAATTTTTGTAGAAGGAGTTATGCTTGGAGTACTTACATTATTTTCTTTCAGCCTTGGAAATAATTTATATGGTATAAAAGTAGGAAGAACAATGGCATTTTTATCATTAGGACTTTTAGAATTAGTACATAGCTTTAATATAAAAAGTGATGAATCAATATTCAAAATAGGATTATTTGAAAATAAATATTTAGTAGGAGCATTCATTATAGGAACAATATTACAAATAGGAGTTGTATGTATACCATTAATTGCAAATATTTTTGATTTAGTACCATTAAATTTAATACAATGGATGTATGTAATAGGTATTTCTATATCACCATTAATAATTATGGAAATTCAAAAAAAATTTAATGAAATACGTTTTGGAAAAGTAGTTTATGGCTATAAAGAAAAATTAGATTTTTAATCATAATAGAGTAATCACAGCAGTTTTATATATTTTTTATAAACTCAAAGTATTAAAAAAGATATATAAAACTGCTGTGATGTATTAAATAAAATTAAATATAGTTAAACAAACATTAATTTTTGCATAAAATTTAAAAAAAATGGAAAAGCTAATTTAAAAAAATACATGCCACAAAAGGAGTGGAGTTTTTTGAAATTAGCAAGAAATTTAAATATTAAAGGAGCTTTATTAGACCAAAATACTTTAGAGAACTATTTAGAGAAAATAGCATCAGAACATATACTACAAGATAAATCCCAAAAAGATACTTATCCAATTCCGCATTTAATAGAAAATTTTAAATTCATTACAATAACATATGAAATATTAAATGAGCATTTAAAAAAAGGAATTAACATTCATCCAGCAGGAGAATGGTTATTAGACAATTATTATATTATTGAAGAAAATGTAAAAATGATTCAAAAAGAATTATCTTTAAAAAAATATCAAAATTTTGTAGGAATTGCAACAGGTGCATATAAAGGATTTGCAAGAATTTATGTATTAGCACAAGAAATAGTAGCATATACAGAAGGAAAAATTGACAGTTTAAATCTTGAAAAACTAATGGCTGCATATCAAAGAAAAAAGACTTTAAATATGGAAGAAATCTGGAATATAGGAACCTTCTTACAAATTTCCATTATTGAAACAATAAAAAATGTATGTGAAAAAATATATTCTGTTCAAATGCAAAAATATAGGGTAGAAAATATTATAGAAAGATTAGTAGAAAATAAAGAGAAAAAAGAATTAAAATTTGGACAAAAACATGAATATAAAAATAAAATAATTGAAAATGGACAAATGAAATATCCATTTATTGAATATATGTCATATAGGCTAAAACGCTATGGAAAAAAAGCATATCAATATTTAGAAATATTAGAAACACAAGTGATGAAAATGGGAACATCAGTATCAGAAGTAATAAAAAAGGAACATTTTGATATTGCTGTTAGAAAAGTAACAATAGGAAATTGCATAAAAAGTATGAAAGAAATAGAAAGAATAAACTTTCTAGAAATATTTGAAAATATTAATGGAGTAGAAGAAGTATTAAAACAAGATCCAGCAAAAATATATGAGCAAATGGATTATAAAACAAAAGAATATTATCGTAACAAAATAAAAGAAATTTCTAAAAAAACGAAAATATCAGAAATATATATTACAAAAAAAGCATTAGAATTAGCAAAAAAAGAAGAAAATAACAAATTTGAGTCCAAGAAAATGCATGTAGGTTATTATTTAATTAGTGATGGAGAAAAAGACTTATATAATATTTTACAAACAAATAAAAAGCCAAAAACAAAGGCAAATTTCAAAATATATATGATATCAATCCTAATACTTTCAGGATTACTTTCTTATGTAATAGGAGCATATTTATCAGAAAAAGTACCATTATGGATTTGTATAATTATAGGAATAATCTCATATATTCCTATGTCACAAATAGTAACACACATTATTCAAACAATATTATCAAAATTAGTAAAACCAAAACTAATTCCTAAAATGGACTATATAAATGGAATTCCTAAAGAAAAAACAACAATGGTAATAATTCCAACAATTATCCAAAATAAACAAAAGGTAAAAGATTTAATAAAAAAATTAGAAGTATTCTATCTTGCAAATTATTCCGAAAATATATATTTTACATTATTAGGAGATGCAAGACCATCTAGTAAACAAATAGAAAAAGAAGATGAAGAAATTGTACAAATAGGAAAAAATGAAATAAAAAAATTAAATGAAACATATCCTACAAAACAAATGGGGAGATTTCAATTTATATATAGAAATCGTGTATGGAATGAAAGTGAGCAATGTTATTTAGGATGGGAACGAAAAAGAGGAATGATATGCCAATTAAATGAATTTTTATGTAATAAAACAAAAAATTTATTTAAAATAAATACTATGGAAATAGAACAAAATGAAATACCAGACTTTAAGTATATAATAACTTTAGATGCAGATACAAATTTAATATTAAATTCTGGATTAGAATTAATAGGAGCAGCCTCTCACATTTTAAATACACCAATATTAAACAAAGAAGAAAACAAAGTATGTTCTGGACATGCACTAATTCAACCAAGAGTAGGAATAGATCTTGTATCTGCAAAAAAAAGTTTATTTACAAAAATTTTTGCAGGAAATGGGGGAGTAGACTCATATACAAATGCAATTTCAGACATATATCAAGATAATTTTGATGAAGGAATATTTACAGGAAAAGGAATTTATGACTTAAAAGTATTTCATAAAATATTTAAACAAACAATTCCAGAAAATACAGTATTAAGTCATGATTTATTAGAAGGAAATTATCTAAGATGTGCCTTGGCTTCAGACATTTTATTATTAGATGGATACCCTTACAAATATAATGCATATATATTAAGACTTCATAGATGGATTAGAGGAGACTGGCAAATAATACAATGGCTAAACAGAAAAATAAAAATAAAAGATGGAAGCATAATAAAAAATCCATTAAACATCTTATCTAAATTTAAGATTTTAGATAATTTAAGAAGAAGCTTAGTAGAAATATTTGTATTAATAGCACTAATTTCAACACTATTTTTAAAATACTATTTTGATATTATAATATGGCCGATTGTAGTAGTTCTATTTAGTAGTATATGTATATCAAACATATTAGATATAATAATCTATATATTTAATAAAAAAACAACAAATCATCATAAATACTTTGAAAAAACGATAGGAGGAATAAAAGCAAGCATATTACGAGGAATTCTAGAAATTGGATTTTTGCCACATAAGGCATATATTTCTATAGATGCTATAATTCGAACGATTTATAGAATGAAAATTTCAAAAAAACATCTTTTAGAATGGACAACAGCAGAAGAAGCAGAAAAAAAAGGAAAAACTAATATATTATCATATTATAAACTAATGATAGTCAATATAATAATATCTATTTTAGGAATAATTATTTTTAGATTTTTTCCATATAAATGGACAAACTATTTTTTTGCAGATATAATTTTTATATTATGGTTAATACAACCTTTAATTGCTTGGAGAATAAGTAAAGAACAAATTCCTATTGCAAAAGTAAAACAATTAAAAAATGAAGAAATTGAAAAAATATTAGAAATTGGAAAAAAGACATGGAACTATTTTGAACATTATATGAACAAGGAAAATAATTATCTTCCACCAGATAATTATCAAAAAGATAGAAGCTTAAAAATAGTAGATAGGACATCATCTACAAATATTGGATTAGGACTTGTTAGTATTATTTCAGCATATGATTTAGGATATATAGATTTACAAAAAGCCATAGAAATGATAAACAATACTTTA
>CANAQC010000052.1 GCA_947363765.1 uncultured Clostridium sp.
AAATCAGAAGCAAAGAAACCAGAAACAAAGAAACCAGAAGTAAAGAAATCAGAAGAAAAGAAATCAGAAGAAAAGAAACCAGAAGCAAAGAAACCAGAAGTAAATAAATCAGAAGAAAAGAAACCAGAAGTAAATAAATCAGAAGAAAAGAAATCAGAAGAAAAGAAATCAGAAGAAAAGAAATCAGAAGCAAAGAAACCAGGAGCAGCGATACTAAAAATAAATGCTTTATATGGAGCAAAATATGATAAATATAATATAAGTAATATAGACGAAAAATCAAAAAGAATAATAATAAGCAAACAAGATTTAGATATAGATAGAATTGCAAAAAGGGAATTATCTGAAAAATTAAACAAAGTAGTTGATCCTATTAGCATAGATACATATTTATTAATGGCTTTATATAAATATGATAAATCATATAATACAAATACAGTAGATAAATATATAAAAATTATAACAAAAAATGTATCACCAAGTGAAAAAAGAAAAGAAATGAAAGAAAGTGGACTTCAAATAGAATATAATTTAACAAATTTATATAAATCTTCCCTTTCTAAAGAACAAAGAAAAGAAATATTAGAAATTGCAAATATTTCAAAAGAAAAAGGAATTGCAACAGTAAAAAAAGGTTTTAGGGTAAAAGCTAGAGAAACATGGGATAATATAAAAGATATGTTACCTAAAAAAACAAAATTTAAATTGTTTCCAATTAATAGAAATGATAGCTTAAAAGATATTAGTGCTAAAAATAATAATATATTAAGAATGGAATCATTAATGAAGGCAGGAAAGGCAGTTGTAGAAAAATCATATAAAGGTAGTTTAGATGCTGGTATACCACAAGATGAACAAAAAATGAATTCAATAAAAATTCAAGAAAAAATGGCAGTAAAAGATGAAATGGGACATGATATTAAAGATGAAAAAAGTATATGAGATAAGTAAAAAATAAAGTATGCAAATTTTTATAAAAAGAATGTTTTTACCTTGACATTCTAAGTTATACATGATAAAATAAACACCGTTATGGTAAAATGCTATAACTAGCATTTCCGTAACGGTTTTATTTGTCATAAAAATGAAACAAATGTCGAATTTAAAGGAGGTGAAATTTAAGTGCCAACAATTAACCAATTAGTAAGAAAAGGAAGAAAAACTACTACTTCAAAATCAACAGCACCTGCTCTACAACATGGATATAACTCAAGAAAAAAATCACAAACAGATTCAAGATCACCACAAAAAAGAGGTGTATGTACAGTAGTAAAAACAGTAACTCCTAAAAAGCCAAACTCTGCTTTAAGAAAAGTAGCAAGAGTAAGACTTTCAAATGGATATGAAGTTACATCTTATATTCCTGGAATTGGACATAACTTACAAGAACATAGTGTTGTTCTAATTAGAGGAGGAAGGGTAAAAGATTTACCAGGTGTTCGTTACCACATTATAAGAGGAACTTTAGATACAGCAGGAGTAAAAGACAGAATGCAAGCTCGTTCAAAGTATGGAGCTAAGAAACCAAAAAAATAAATGAACAAACGAAAAACGGAATCTTGCGTTGTCAAGCGTCATAAAAATCTTTTCAATATACAAAATGTATTATTTCAAAGATTTTTACTTAGCTTTCCTAGCAATATACCATTTTTGTTTTGTTCTAAAATTTAAATTAGGTTTTAGAAAATTCAAATACAAAAAAATTAGTGCTTGTAATTCTTACTAAACTTAAGGTACTTAAATTTAGAATAGATTTATAACACTATACTGAGAAAGAATTACTTTCCAGAGTAACTTTAGATATTTTTTAATAAATATCAAAAATTTAAGATGAAAGAAAGGTAGATAAAAAAGAAAAAATTTTTTAACTCTAATATCTAATTTCTAACATCTAGAAAAGGAGTGAAGAATAGTGCCAAGAAAAGGATATATAGCCAAAAGAGATGTTTTACCAGATCCAATATATAATAGCAAAGTTATTACAAAATTAATTAATAATGTTATGTTAGATGGTAAAAAGAGTGTTGCTCAAAAAATAGTATATGGTGCATTTGATATTATAAAAGAAAAAGAAGGAAAAAATCCATTAGAAGTTTTTGAACAAGCACTTGAAAATGTAATGCCTGTTCTAGAAGTTAAAGCAAGAAGAGTTGGTGGTGCAACATATCAAGTACCACTAGAAATTCGTCCAGAAAGAAGACAAACTTTAGGATTAAGATGGCTTGTAACATATTCAAGAACTAGACATGAAAAAACAATGGCTGAAAAGTTAGCAGGAGAAATTATGGATGCAATTGCTGGAAACGGTGGAGCATTCAAGAAAAAAGAAGATATGCATAGAATGGCAGAAGCAAATAAAGCATTTGCACATTATAAGTGGTAAAAGGAGGAAAATAAATTGGGTAAAAGAGAAGTCTCACTAGAAATGACTAGAAATATAGGAATTATGGCTCATATTGATGCTGGAAAAACTACAACAACAGAGAGAATACTTTTCTATACAGGTCGTGTTCATAAAATTGGTGAAACCCATGAAGGTGCAGCAACAATGGACTGGATGGCTCAAGAACAAGAAAGAGGAATTACAATTACATCTGCTGCTACTACTACTCATTGGTTAGACCATAGAATTAATATAATTGATACTCCAGGTCACGTAGACTTTACAGTAGAAGTACAAAGATCTTTAAGAGTATTAGATGGTTCTGTAACAGTATTTTGTGCAAAAGGTGGTGTTCAACCACAATCAGAAACTGTATGGAGACAAGCTGATAAATATCATGTTCCAAGAATGGCATATGTAAATAAGATGGATATTACAGGTGCTAATTTCTTAGGATGTGTAGAACAAATGAAAGAACGTCTAAATGCAAATGCAGTTCCTGTTCAGTTACCAATTGGAGCAGAAGATAACTTCAAGGGAATTGTAGATTTAATTAAAATGAGAGCATTTGTTCATAAAGATGATTTAGGAAAAGAAATTGAAGAATGTGATATTCCAGCTGATATGACAGAAGAAGCAAACAAATATAGAAGTAAAATGATTGAAGCTGCAGCAGAACAAGATGATGATTTAATGATGAAATATTTAGAAGGAGAAGAATTAACTGAAGAAGAAATTAAAAAAGGATTACGTAAAGGAACTATTAATAATAATATTGTTCCAGTATGTTGTGGTTCTTCTTACAAAAACAAAGGTGTTCAAGAATTATTAAATGCAATTGTAGATTATATGCCATCACCACTTGATATACCACATATTAAAGGTGTTGATTTAGATGGAAATGAAATAGAAGCAAAAACAGGAGATAATGAACCATTTGCAGCACTAGCATTTAAAATTGCAACAGACCCATTTGTTGGAAAACTTTGTTTCTTTAGAGTGTATTCAGGAAGTTTACAAGCAGGTTCAACAGTATTAAACTCAACAAAGGACAAAAAAGAAAGAATAGGACGTATTTTACAAATGCATGCAAATCATAGAGAAGATATTGAAGAAGTATTCTCAGGCGATATTGCAGCAGCAGTAGGATTAAAAGATACAACAACAGGTGATACACTATGTGATCCTACACATGCAGTTATACTAGAATCTATGGAATTCCCAGAGCCAGTTATTGATATTGCAATTGAACCAAAAGATAAAGTTGCAAGTGAAAAAATGGGAATTGCACTTGCAAAACTTGCAGAAGAGGACCCTACATTTAAAACATATACAAACCATGAAACAGGTCAAACAATTATTGCTGGAATGGGTGAATTACACTTAGACATTATCGTTGATAGATTAAAAAGAGAATTTAAAGTAGAAGCAAATGTTGGTAAACCACAAGTTGCATATAAAGAAACTATTCGTGAAAAAGTAAAAGTAGAAGGAAAATTCATTCGTCAATCTGGTGGACGTGGACAATATGGTCATGTATGGCTAGAAATGGAACCATTAGAACCAGGAACAGGTGTAGAATTTGAAAGCAAAATTGTTGGTGGTGTTGTTCCAAAAGAATACATTAAGCCAATTGAAGAAGGAATTAGAGAAGCATCAGAAAGTGGTGTACTTGCAGGATATCCTGTTATAGACTTTAAAGCAACTTTAGTAGATGGATCATACCACGAAGTTGACTCTTCAGAAATGGCATTTAAAATAGCAGGTTCTATGGCATTTAAAGAAGGATGTAAAAAAGCAAAATCTGTTATTTTGGAACCTATTATGAAAGTAGAAGTAACTGTTCCAGAAGAATATATGGGAGACGTTATTGGAGATATTAACTCAAGACGTGGTAGAATGGAAGGAATGGAAGCAAGAAGTGGAAACCAAATTATTCGTGGATTTATTCCATTATCTGAAATGTTTGGATATGCAACAGACCTTCGTTCAAAAACACAAGGAAGAGGAACATATGCAATGGAACCATCACACTACGAAGAAGTTCCAAAATCAGTATTAGAAGCTATTGTAGCATCTCGCACAAAGAAAGAAGAATAAAGAACCCATAGTCGCTTACGGCGACAGTCCATTTAGATAAAGGGAGCTTTGTCTTACGAAGCATAACCTTAAAAAGCCTCCTTTATTTAAGGGAGGTGGAAAGGTGAAGCCTTGACGGAGGGTTCTTAGAGCCAAAATATTGTGTAAAATACAAATTAAACAAAGAAAATGTAACAAAAATGTTGCAATTTTAGCAAAAGTATTATAAAATACTAGTGCAAATAATATATTCGTTATTAAATTTTAAAAATAAAATAAAAAATGAGGAGGAATTTTAAAAATGGCAAAAGCTAAATTTGAAAGAACAAAACCACATGTTAACATTGGAACAATCGGTCACGTTGACCATGGAAAAACAACAACAACAGCAGCTATTACAAAATATTTAAGCTTATTAGGAAAAGCTCAATTTGAAGCATATGATCAAATCGATGGTGCTCCAGAAGAAAAAGCAAGAGGAATCACAATTAATACAGCACACGTAGAATATGAAACAGACAACCGTCACTATGCACACGTTGACTGTCCAGGACACGCAGATTATGTTAAAAATATGATTACAGGTGCTGCACAAATGGATGGTGCGATCTTAGTAGTATCTGCAGCAGATGGACCAATGCCTCAAACAAGAGAGCATATCTTACTTGCAAGACAAGTAGGTGTTAAATTTATCGTTGTTTACCTAAATAAATGTGATATGGTAGATGACCCAGAATTATTAGAATTAGTTGAAATGGAAGTTAGAGACTTATTATCAAGTTATGATTTCCCAGGAGATGATATTCCAATTATTAAAGGATCTTCATTAAAAGTATTAGACTCATCAGCAACAGATCCAAATGCACCAGAATATGCATGTATGAAAGAATTAATGGAAGCAGTTGATAGCTATATTCCAACACCAGAAAGACCAGTAGACCAACCATTCTTAATGCCAGTTGAAGACGTATTCACAATTACAGGACGTGGAACAGTTGCAACAGGTAGAGTAGAAAGAGGTATTGTAAAACTTTCTGATGAAATTGAAATAGTAGGTTTATCTGCAGAAAGCAGAAAAACAGTTGTTACTGGTGTAGAAATGTTTAGAAAATTACTAGACCAAGCAGAAGCAGGAGATAACATTGGTGTTCTATTAAGAGGTATTGATAGAACAGATATTGAAAGAGGTCAAGTATTAGCAAAACCAGGAACAATTAATCCACATACAAAATTCACATCTGAAGTATATGTTCTAACAAAAGAGGAAGGTGGACGTCATACACCATTCTTTAATGGATATAGACCACAATTCTATTTTAGAACAACAGATGTTACAGGTGTTATTGAATTACCTGCAGGAACAGAAATGGTAATGCCAGGAGATAACATTTCAATGACAATTGAACTTATTACTCCAATCGCTATCGAAAAAGGATTAAGATTCGCTATTCGTGAAGGTGGACGTACAGTTGGTTCAGGAATTGTTGCAGACATTATTGCATAATTAAACATATAAATATAGAAATAGCAAGGCTTACAAGTAATTGTAATTTCCTTGCTATTTTTCTTGTACAAGAAAGAAGGTTCT
>CANAQC010000053.1 GCA_947363765.1 uncultured Clostridium sp.
TTGATTTTCAATTCCATAAGTTATATAAGAAGAAGCTGTATATTGTGCTAAGTCTAAACAATTTTTATCATCTGCATTTAGAACTAAAATACCATCATTTGGTAGAAGACGAACATATTTTATAAAAGCATTTTTTATATTATCAAATGTTTTAAAATAATCTAAATGGTCATTATCAATATTTAATATAATTTCTGCCTTTGGTCTAAATTTTAAAAAACTTTCTACATATTCACAAGCCTCAATAATAAAATATTCACTATTTCCAATTTTATAATTTCCATTAATCTGTTTCAAAATTCCACCAACTTGAATATTAGGGTCTTTATTTGCCTTTAAAAAACAAACAGAAACCATAGAAGTAGTAGTGGTTTTTCCATGAGTTCCAGAAATACCAATTGTATTAGAAAAAGCCTTTGTAAGTTCTCCTAAAAAGTCACAACGTTCAATTATAGGAATTTTATTATTTTTTGCTTCTATCATTTCAGGATCATCATTTTTTATAGCAGCAGTATAAACAATGGCATCAGCTTTTTTTAAATTGTCAAAATCATGTCCAATAGTAACTCTAATACCATTTTGTATTAATTTATTAGTAATTTCAGAAGAAGTACTATCAGAACCTGTAACTTTAAATCCCCAATTGTTTAAAATTTCAGCAATTCCACTCATACTAACTCCACCAATACCTAGCATATGTATATGTTTATATTTCTTAATATTTTCAATATTAGCCAAAGCCAATCGCTCCTTTAACTTTATATTATATATAATTTACAACGCATAAATTATATACTTTAATTCGATTTTTTTCAATATATTTTATGTATTATGCATAAAAAGTGTTAAATCTATACATTATAATAATAAAAAAATAAATTTTAAAAAAATTCTATTTTTTGTAAAAAGTAAGGGGAAAAAAGTTAATTATGGCGAATAATATAATAGTACATATAAAAGTGTAAAGTAAATCTTTATATATGTACAAATTTTTAAAACTTTGGAAGGCGGTGCACAAAATGCAAATAACAGATGTAAGATTAAGAAAAGTAAATTCAGAGAACAGAATGAAAGCTGTTGCTTCTGTAACATTCGATAATGAATTCGTAATTCACGATATTAAAGTTATCGAAAGTCAAAATGGATTATTTATAGCTATGCCAAGTAGAAAAACTCCAAACGGAGATTTCAAAGATATAGCTCATCCAATTAATGCTGAAACTAGAGAGAAAATTCAAAAAGCTATATTAGAAGCTTATGATGCTCCAGATGCTGAAGAAGATTCAGAATCATCAGCAGAATAATATAATAAAAAATGACCATAAAGGTCATTTTTTTGTTATATAGAAGAATCAAATTTAGTTTATTCTTTTTTATGAATCGCATAATCTATAAATAGCATTTGCATAAATTTTTGCAGTTAACATTAAATTATCAATACAAATAAATTCATCATTCTTATGGCACATATCTTCATTATTTGGCATATTGGCACCAAATGATACATGGTTTGGAAATGCCCTTGCATAAGTAGCACCTCCAATTGCAATAGGTGGGGCATCTATAGTAGTAACTTCTTTAAAAACATTACAAAGAGTTTGAATTAACCAATTATCTTTTGGAATATATAAAGGTTCTTTTTCTCTAGAAAAATGAGCTGATATAGAAGAAAAAAGAGTAGATTTAATTTTTTCTTTTATGGTATCAATGCTTGTATGAATAGGAATTCTTAGATTCATACCAAGAATTAAAACAGAGTCTTTTATACTAAATTGTGCAACATTTAAAGTAAGAATTCCAGATTCATCCTGGACATTTATATCTAAATTTTTCCCATTATAATCTAATCCAATTTTTTCATTAAAATATGATAAAAAATCATTATTAATATCATAAACTTTAAAAAGTTCATATAATACTATTAAAGCTTGAGAAATAGCATTTTTTCCTAAATCTGGATGTGCAGAATGTGCACTAACTCCATAAGAAATTAATGTAATAAAGTTAGCTTTATTTTCTAATATTATATCAAAATTATATTTTTTTACAATGTTTTCTAATTTATTAACACACTCAGAAAAAGAAATTTTATCATCTATTAATAAAGTGATTTTGCAATACTTAGGAACAACATTAATTGCATTGTTATTGCAATCAATATTTGTAATTTGTATTTTATCTTTTTTATGGTAAAAAGATAAAAAGACATTTAACAATCCTTTTTCAGCATAAATGCAAGGAAAATCAGCATCTGGACTAAATCCAACAGAAGGGATTTCCTCATTTTTCTTATAATAATCAATGCATTTCCAATCATTTTCTTCATTTAGACCTAAAATAAGACGAACTCTTTTATTTATATTACAAGTATCATATACAACTTTCATAGCATATAAACTAGCAATAACAGGTCCTTTATCATCAATTGTACCCCTACCATAAATTTTATTATCTATAATTGTAGCACTAAAAGGAGGATATGTCCAAGTATCAGTAGCAGGTACAACATCTAAATGCCCAATAATTCCTATAAGTTCCTCTCCTTTGCCAAATTCTATATATCCACAGTAACCATCAATATTTTTTGTACGAAACCCTAAGTGTTTTCCTAAATTTAACATATATTCTAATGCTTTATTACAGTTTTTACCAAAAGGCATAGATGTATTTTGGGAAGGTTCAAATACACTTGGAATTTTAACTAATTCACAAGTAGAATTAATAATATCTTTTTTTAATAAATCAATTTGTTTATCAAACATAAAAATCTCCTTTCTTATTTAGTAATATTATATGAATAAAAAGAAAAAATATCAATGGAAAATGCCTACTTAAATACATAAGTAGGCACAATAAAATGTTTTAATATCCAAAATTTTTAATAAGCATATCTAAATGTGCTTTTATAGTAGCAACATATTTCTCAGAAAATTCAATGGCAATATTAAGATTGGAAACATCATAAGAAAATTCTACTTTTTGTAGTTCTATTCCAGAAATACGTGATAGTAAGCAAACATCTAATTGTAGCTTTTTATAAATATTCTCACTATCTCCAATTCCATAAAGAATTTGTAATTTTGGCTGAGATTTTTTAAATTTGTTAAAAAATTTAAAACAAATATAATAATCTTTAGATTCTTTTGGAAGATCTACACTAGAAGGTTCTAGTAACTGAACAGTAAAAGTGCATGATGTACAAAATGGATTAGTTTTTTTCTGGAAAAAGCGGTTTATGCTTTTAATCCGCTTTTTAAAATCTGTAATGCTAGAAGCTTCCCCAAGAGGAAATGAAAAACTAAAAAACATAATATTCTCCTTTCAAAAATGTCTTGATTGACTTTATGTAATCTATTATACTATATTTTAATAGAAAAATCAAATATTATGAGAATTTTAACATAAAGTAATTTTGAAAAAATATTATAATTTAGTAATAAATATACAACGATTCTATTAAAAAAGTATGGGAATGATTTTAATTACACAATAATTAGGAGAAATTGATTAAATAAACGTATCTACATCTTTTGTTACAAAAAAATGACAAAATTTAGAAGAATTTTCTTGACATACGGAAATAAGCGTTATATAATAAATAAGCATGTAGATTTGCGGTGAAGTGGAATGTGGCTACATCCTTACGGGTGGAGGGAACTTCCATGGAGTATGTCTTGGCTTAGACCGGGCGGTAAGTATTAATAAAATGCACTTATCCCAAGAATAATCATGCAATACTTGGGTTTTTTATATTGTAATAAAAGAAACACCAGGGTGCGTTTATAACTTGCCAAGGTACTATTTATTTTATAAGGAGGGAAATACTTATGGCAACAACAAAACAAATGGTAGGAAGCGAAAAAATTAGAATAAGATTAAAAGCTTATGATCATGTTGTTTTAGACCAGTCTGCTGAAAAAATAGTAGATACTGCTAAAAGAACAGGAGCTAAAGTTTCAGGTCCTATTCCACTACCTACACAAAAAGAAGTGGTAACAATTTTACGTTGTCCTCATAAATACAAAGATTCAAGAGAACAATTTGAAATGAGAACACATAAAAGAGTTATTGACATTCTTTATCCAACACAAAAAACAGTTGATAATTTAATGAAATTAGAATTACCAGCTGGTGTTGAAATTGAAATCAAATTGTAAAAATTAGATAT
>CANAQC010000054.1 GCA_947363765.1 uncultured Clostridium sp.
TCCTATATGTTCCCATCCTTGTTTTGTTGCTCTTACACTTAAATCTGCATTTGTTCCTTTTTCTATTCCTTCTGTTTGTTTTGTTACACTTGTTCCTCCATTTGTTCTATAGTCATATGTTACTATTGTTTCATCTATAACTTGTGTAATTTTAGCTTTGCCATTTCCAGTATTTCCACCCAAAGTCGTTTCTCCATTGGTTACTCCACCAATATACCCAGATCCTCCTGCACCTGATGCATCTGTACTTTTATGTCCCCATACATTTTGATTTGATGTACCTCCATACCAGCCACCACCGACCACCTCCATCACCATCTGTAACACCGTCCATTGGTGGTGGAGTTATTGCATCTTGCCCTTGTCCAAATTTATATCCATTTGTTTGAGCTCCTCCAATTGCAATATGGCTTGGATTAGAAACAGATTTGCTAGGATCATTTGTTATTATTCCTGCTGTTCCATTTACTGCATATCCATTTTCCCCAGAAAGTCCTCCTCCTCTTCCACCTTTAATTAATCCTCTTCCACTGTTTCCTTCTGCTACACATCCGCCACCACCGCCTGCAACAATTAATACCTCATTTTTATAATTTTCGAATGCACTTAATTCTCCTCTATTTTTTAATGTGATGGATGTTGCACCACCACCTCCATATCCTCCAAAAACTGTAGTCCATGGCCACCATTCGTGACAAATATCTGAACCTTTTCCCCCGCCATTATATCCACCTGCTCCACCAATACCTGTATTAACGTCTTTGGTGTCTTCTCCATAGTTTTTTACTGCTACAGTACCTTGTCCTCCTTGTCCGCCAACTTGAATATATATGGTTTGATTTTTTTGTAATGTTACATATCCAGATGAATAACCTCCTGTTCCTGCTGCTTCTCCTCCTCCTTGTGCACCCCATACTTCTAATCTATACAATCCTGTATTTGGAGCAGTAAAACTTTGAACTCCACCTGTATAACTAAAATCGGTTACTTTTACATCCTTAATAGTGGCATATACTTTTATATTGCTAAGTGGTAATGTTGTAACTAAAATAATAATAGTTAATAAGCTACTAATTAATTTCTTTATCATAATATTTCCCTCTTTATATAATATACTATTTAACTATATTATATAAACTTATAGTATCAAATTCAATGGTAGGTTTTACCTATATGTTAATATGCTGTCAAAACCCTTTACGGAACTACATTTTATGCTTTTTTTTACATTTTAAGTACATTTTTGTAATATTTTTACAATATATTACATTTTTTCTTAATATAAGATAGTTTCTATAAAAATGTTTTTTTGTATATTCTTGCTAAGTTTTAATTCATCAACAAAAAAATCTTAATTCTTTTTATGAATTAAGATTTTTTATCGATTTTTATATTATCTTTTATGCAAAAATTTTTTCAAATTCTTCTCCATCGATTTTTTCTTTTTCAAGTAATATTCCTGCTACAGTATGTAGTTTATCTATATTTGCTCTTAATATTTCTTGTGCTGTATTATATCCTTTATCTACTATTTTCTTTGTTTCTTCATCTATTATTGCTGCTGTTTGTTCTGAATATTCTTTGCTTTGTGCAAAGTCTCTTCCTAAAAATACTTCTTCTTGTGTAGATCCTAAAGTTAGTGTTCCTATAGTTTCACTCATTCCATATCTTGTTACCATGTTTCTTGCAATTTTGGTTGCTCTTTCTATATCATTACTTGCTCCTGTTGATATATCATCTAATATTAGTTTTTCTGCTACTCTACCTCCAAGTAATGATACAATGTTTTCTTCCATTTCTGATTTTGACATGAAGTTTTTGTCTTCCGTTGGACGATACATTGTATATCCTCCTGCCATTCCTCTTGGTACAATTGAAATTTGATGTACTGGATCTTGTGTTGGTAAGAAACGACTTACTACTGCATGACCTGCTTCATGATATGCTACTAATTTGTTTTCTTTATCACTTCTTACTCTTGTTTTCTTTTCTGGTCCCATGGTTACTTTTACCATAGCATCTTCTATTTCTTTCATTCCTATTTCTTTTATATCTCGTCTTGCTGCAAGTAATGCTGCTTCATTTAATACATTTTCTAAGTCTGCTCCTGCAAATCCTGATGTGTTTTTAGCAATTGTTTTTAAGTCTACATCTTGTGCTAATTTTTTCTTTTTTGAATGTACTTCTAATATTTGTTCTCTTGCTTTTACATCTGGTGCTGATACAACGATTTGACGGTCAAATCTTCCTGGTCTTAATAGTGCTTTATCTAATACATCTGGACGGTTTGTTGCTGCAAGTACAATTACTCCTTCATTTGTTCCAAATCCATCCATTTCTACTAGTAATTGGTTTAATGTTTGTTCTCTTTCATCATGTCCTCCTCCTAATCCTGCACCTCTTTGACGTCCTACTGCATCAATTTCATCTATAAATATAATACATGGTGCTTTTTTCTTTGCTTCTTCAAATAAGTCTCTTACACGTGATGCTCCTACACCAACAAACATTTCTACAAAGTCTGATCCACTTATTATAAAAAATGGCACTCCTGCTTCTCCTGCAACTGCTTTTGCAAGTAATGTTTTTCCTGTTCCTGGTTGACCTACAAGTAATACTCCTTTTGGTATTCTTGCACCCATGTCTGTAAATTTTTTTGGATTTTTTAAAAATTCTACTATTTCTTCTAGTTCTTCTTTTTCTTCATCTACTCCTGCAACATCTTCAAATGTAACACGATTTGCATCTCCTGATTGTCCCATTAGCCTTGCTTTACTTTTTCCAAATGACATGGTTTTGTTTCCACCTTGATTTGGATTCATAACAAATAACCAGAATATTAAAAATATAATCAGTAATCCAAATGGTGTTAATAATCCTAATACTGTAATAAATATTGATTCATTTTGTTCTGTTAATGTTATAGTTCCTGCTTTTATAGGTTCTTCTACATATGCCATGAAACTATCTATGCTTGGTATATTTACTTCTTTTTTATTGTTTTCTCCCTTTATTGTTACATACGCTTTTTTTGTGTCTGCTGATAGTTCTATTTCTTTTACGTCTGCTGTTTCTATTTTTGAAATTAAGTCTGAGTATGTCATTTTAATGTCTTGATTATTTAAAATAGAGGTTAATAATACAATAAAAATTATTCCTATGATTAGCCACATGGCTAATGTTTTTAATCCACTTTTCAAGATTAATTCCTCCTTATGTTTTTTGGTAAATTTTTCTTTTAATTTTTCTTTTTTTGAAATATACCATATTCATTTTGTTTTTGCAATAGTTTTTATATGTCTTTTTAATGTCGAATTCAGTCGTATCAATGCTTTTCTTACGGATGCTGACTATTGTTTATAAAAAATATTTGGTGATTTTTTATTAATATTTTTACTTTTTTGTTTGGAATAAGATATTTGTTTCCTATATTTCTTTTACATAGTTTTATTATGTCTTGTATATGTTTTGTTTCTATTCCAATATTTTGATTGAATAGTTTATTGATTGTATATAGTATTATTCGGTTTTTTATTACTATTTCTAAATTATTAAATTTTTTTAAATCTAATACTATTTTTTCTTCGTTTTCTTGTATTATAATTTGTTTATATTCTTTATTCATTTGCTTTTGTATATATTCATCTTCTCTTGTGATAATTTCTCCCATTTTACTAATTGTTTCTATTATTTGTGGGTTAAATTCTTTTTGGAGATATGGTATTAATTCATTTCTAATACGGTTTCTTGTATAGGTATTATCAAAGTTTGTTTTATCTATTTGTGGGTTTAATTCTTTTTTTATACAATATTGTTCTATTTCTTGTTTTGTACATTCTATTAATGGTTTTATGTATGTTTTTTCACGAACTGGTCTAATTCCTTTTAATCCACTAATTCCTGATCCTCTTATTAGGTTCATTAATATTGTTTCTACTTTGTCATTTTTGTTATGTGCTGTTGCAA
>CANAQC010000055.1 GCA_947363765.1 uncultured Clostridium sp.
ATTAGGTTCATTAATATTGTTTCTACTTTGTCATTTTTGTTATGTGCTGTTGCAATTTTATTTGCTCCTATTTTTTTTGCTATTTCTTCAAAAAATTCATATCTTATTTTTCTTCCTGTTTCTTCTATTCCTGTTTTTTGTTGTTTTGCTATTTGGGTTATGTCTGCATGTTTTATATAACATGATATATTGTTTTTTTTACATAGTGTTTGTACATATTCTTGGTCTTTTATTGCTTCTTTTCGTATTTTATGGTTTATATGTGCTACTACAAATCTAAAGTTTAGTTCTTTTTGTAATTTTAAGAAAATGTCTAATAAACAAGTAGAGTCAGGTCCCCCTGACACTCCTAATATAACACAGTCTCCTGAATTTATTAAGTTATTATTTGTAATTGTTTGTAATACTTTTTCTTCTAACATTTTTTTCCTTTTCTTTAATCTCTATATTTTTCTATGTTTGTGAATTTTGTATAATTTCCTAACCATAGTAATTCAACAGTTCCTGTAGAACCTGAACGATGTTTTGCAATTATTACTTCTGCTACATTTTTCTTTTCACTGTCTTCATTATAGTAATCATCTCTATATAAAAACATAACTATATCTGCATCTTGCTCTATTGCCCCAGATTCACGAAGGTCTGAAAGCATTGGTCTATGGTCTGGACGTTGTTCTGGTGCTCTTGATAGTTGTGATAGTGCTATTACTGGTACATTTATTTCTTTTGCTAAAATCTTTAATGATCGACTAATTTCTGATATTTCTTGTTCACGGCTTCCTGCACGTTTACTACTACTTCCTTGTACAAGTTGTAAATAGTCTATTACTACTAATCCTATATTTTTTTCTAATTTCATTTTTCTACATTTTGCTCTTATTTCCATTATAGAAATTCCTGGTGTATCATCAATATATATTCCGGATTCAGATAATGGTCCTAATGCACCTGCAAGTTTCATCCAGTCTTCATCATCTATTTTTCCTGTTCTTATTTTATTACTGTCTACCATTGCTTCACTACATAATATTCTGTTTACCATTTGTTCTTTTGACATTTCTAAACTAAATATTGCTACTGGTATTTTTCCTCTAACTGCTGCATTTGCTGCAATGTTTAGGGCAAAGGCTGATTTTCCCATTGCTGGTCTTGCTGCAATTAATACTAAATCTGATTCATGAAGTCCTGCTGTTTTATAGTCTAAGTCTGTAAATCCTGTTGCAACTCCTGTTATGTGTTGTTTTTGATTGTATAATTTCTCAAGTCCTGAAAACGTATCTACTAATATGTCTTTTATTGATGCATATCCTTTTTGATTCTTTTTTTGCATTACATCAAAAATCTTTTTTTCCGCTTGATCCATAATTGTTTCTACTTCTTGTGTTGGATCATATCCAAGGGCAATAATTTGGTTTGCTGTTTGTATTAAACTACGAAGCATGGATTTTTCTTCTACTATTTTAATGTATTTGTCTATGTTTGCACTGGTTGGCGCCATATCTGGAAGACTTGCTATGTATTCTAATCCTCCTACTAAATCAAATTTTCCAACTGATATTAATTCTGCTTTTAGTGTAATTACATCAATTGGTTCTCCTTTATCATATAAATTTAGTATTGCTCCATATATTGCTTTATTGTCTTCTCTATAGAAGTCTTCTTGTTTTAATGTTTCTATTGCAGATATTACTGCTTCTTTATCTGTTAACATGCTTCCTAAGACTGCTTGTTCTGCTTCAATGTCACTTGGTGGTATTTTTCCTAATTCCATTTTTTTCTCCTATTTTCCTATTATATTTAATTTTAGTTTTGCAATTACTCCATCATATAGTTTAATTTCTATATTAAATTTTCCTAATATTTTTATTGGTTCTTGTAATATGATTTTCTTTTTTTCTACTTTAATGTTAGATTGTTTTTCTAAGTTTTGGGCTATTTCTTTTGTTGTTATAGAACCAAATATTTTTCCATTTTCTCCACTTTTTACTGGTATTTCTAAAGATATTGCTTCTATTTTTTTTGCCATTTCTGTTGCTTCTTTTTTTTCTAATTCTTTTTTATGCGCTTGTGATGCTTTTTTTGATTCTAAATTATTCATATTTGATTTATCTGCAGGTATAGCTAAATCCTTAGGGAATAAATAGTTTCTAGCATATCCATCGTTTGCATTAATTATTTGATCTTTTTTTCCTACTCCTTTTATATCTTGTTTTAAAATAACTTTCATGGTTTATTCCCCCTTTTTATTCTTTTATAGTTTACACTATTTTTAACATATTTTCAATATATGTTTGCTATTTTTCATACATAAATGTTAATCTTTAGACTATTACTTGTGTGAATATAGTAATTTTACAAACATTAACATGTAAATTAAAAAAGTACCAATTTGGTACTTTTTTAATTTGCTAATTCTTCAAAATATTCTTCTATTTTTTTTATTAGTTCTTGTTTTACTTCTTGTTTTGTCATTCCTTCTACTTGTGCTCCTGCAAGGGTTATATGCCCTCCTCCTCCTAGTTTTTCTAGTATTATTTGTACATTTATTTCTCCAATAGATCTTCCACTAATACATACTTTGTTTCCTATTGTTCCTATTACAAAAGATGCTGTAATATCACTTATTGTTAATAGTTCATCTGCTGCTTTTGCACATATTAGTCCTGCATCTTTTTCATCTTCTTCATATATAGATATTCCTATATTGTCATGTATAATTTCTGCGTTTTTAACGATTTCTGATATTGTGTTATAGTTTTCTAAATCGCTTTGGAACCATTTTTTTACTTTTATAATGTCAACTCCACATTTTCGTAAATATGCTGCTGCTTCAAATGTTCTAACTCCTGTTTTGAATGTAAAGTTTTTTGTGTCCATCATTATTCCTGCATATAGTCCTTCTATTTCTATTGGTTTTAGTGTAATTTGATTTTCAACATATTGTAATAGTTCTGTTACGAGTTCTGCTGCAGATGATGCATATACTTCTTGGAATGTTAGGGTTGCACTGTCTATATAGTCCGTACTTCTTCTATGATGATCTATTACTACAATTTTATTGGTTCTTTCTATTAGTTCTGGTACTTCTACATAACTTTTTTTGTGTGTATCTACTACAATTAATAATGTTTCTTTTGAAATTTTTGATAGTGCTTCTTGTTTGTCTATAAAAATTTCTTCGTCTTCTTCTTTTTTTATAGCTTCCATAAAGTTACTAATTGTTAAGCCTGTTGTTTCGTTTACAATGTTCGTTTGTTTTCCTAAGCTTTTAGCTAAACGGTATACCCCTAAGCTTGATCCAACTGAATCTATATCTCCATTTGTATGTCCCATAATTATTACATCTTTTGCTTCTATTATTAATTCTTCTAATGCATGTGCTACGATTCTTGCTTTTACTTTTGTTCTTTTTTCCATTTCTTGTGCTCTTCCACCAAAGAATAAGTATTTTTCATTTTCTCTAATAACTGCTTGGTCTCCTCCTCTACCAAGTACTATGTCCATTCCTGATAAGGCTGATTTATATTTTTCATATTCTGTTGCTCCTTCATTTGAAATTGATATACTTAAAGTGATTTGTAATCCACCTTCTAATTTAATTTCTTTTACTGTATCTAATATCGAGAATTTGCTTTCTTTTGTTTTTTCTAAATAACGTTGCTCAAATATATATACAAATGTATCTCTGTCTGATTTTATAACTACTCCTTTTGTTTCCATTGCCCAATCATATATGGTTTTTTCTATTTTTGCTATGATTTGCGGTCTATCTTCTGTTTGTATTCTTTGCATAATTTCTTCATAGTTGTCAATCATCATAATTCCAATACAGGTTTGCGCATCATTATATTTTTTTATTGCTTTTAT
>CANAQC010000056.1 GCA_947363765.1 uncultured Clostridium sp.
AGATAAATATAGAAATATTAATATTATTAATAAGATTAATATTTCTATATTTATCGGTCTCATACAAGATAAACTTAATCATAACTGACAAGTGCAAACAATGTTTATCACAATGCTTGACTTTAAGAAATCGCACCCTTATAACATACATCTTATAAGGTTACTATATTTACTATAGCAAGGTTATTATACAACTAATTTCCAATTTTTTCAACCTTCGACTTTATTTTTTTATTACATTTCATCTTGTATTTTATGTTTCATATATATTCTTTTATGAATTTTAGTGTAACCTTTGAAACAGGCATTAAATAGCCAAAAAAGGCTGGCAATTTTTCTAAAAATAATATATAATACAAAAAGATACATACTCCTCCCACCCATAGGCATACTTGAAAGGAGGTGAATTAAGTAATGGCTGGGAGTATAGAAAAAAGAGGAAAAAATAGTTACAGGCTAACAGTAGCTGAAGGATTCGACTTAAACGGAAAACCTATGATACACAGAAAGACAGTACATGGAACTAAAAAAGATGCAGAAGTTGAACTAGCAAAGTTTGTTACTGAAGTACAAAATGGTTTAGTTATTGATGGTAAATCTTTAAAATTCTCTGAATTTACTGAGATATGGAAAAGAGATTATGGTTCAAAAGAACTTGCCCCTACTACATATAAGCGTTATTGTAGAATGTTAGAAACAAGACTTTTACCATACTTCGGACATTTTTACATTAATAAAATTAGACCTACTGATATTATGAAGTTTTATGATTTGCTTGAAAAAGATACTCAGTTAGTTAGAAAAAAAGGTAACAATGGTTCAAAGACTAAAAAGCCCTTATCTGGTAAAACAATTTTAGAACATCATAGATTATTAAGAGCAATGCTTCATAAAGCAGTTTATTGGCAATTAATAGTGGCTAATCCTGCTGAACGTGTTCAAGCACCTAAAGCTAGAAAACCTAAAAGAAGATCTTATGATGATGAGCAAACTAAAATACTTCTTGAGAATTTAGAAAAACTTTCTATAGAAGAAACTAAATATAAAGTTGCTATCATTCTTACTGTTTTTACTGGTGTTCGTTTAGGCGAGTTAATGGGATTAGAATGGCAAGATGTTGATTTCAAAAACGGAATTATCTGTATTAATCGTTCTAGTCAATATCTATCTGATATGGGAATTTTTACAAAAACACCTAAAACAGAAAGTTCTATTAGAGAGATTGCAATACCTGAATTTATCATTTCTTTACTTGAGGAATATAAGTTATGGTATGAAGAGCAAAAATCCATTTATGGCGAATTATGGGCTAATTCTGATAGGTTATTTGTTCAAGCTGATGGCAAACCTATGCATCCTTCTTCAATTAGCAAATGGTTTGTTAAATATGTAAGTACAATTGGATTACCTGTAATTAATTTTCACGGATTAAGACATACAAATGCAAGTTTACTAGTGGCACAAAATGTTGATATTGCAGTTATTTCTGCAAGACTTGGTCATGCACAAATTAGCACTACATTAGATTTTTATGTACATCCACTACTTTCTCATAATAGAAAAGCTGGATATGCATTAGAAAACTTGTTATTACCAACAAGGTCTTGATCTTAACTTTTTTCTAATTTTCACAAACGGAATATAAAGCCGTTACAATTTTCACGATAAAAAGTAGTAAAAAACTTTGAGATTATATATCTCTTTATATATCTCTTTCCCAAAAGTTTTTTACTACAAATTTAAAAATTATTATGTCTTGCCTTATTTATATTAAATTTAATCATTTTTTTACATCAAAAATTTAAAATATAAATATTCATGCATTGTAATTTTAGTATAAAATTTTAATGATTTTTTATTAGAATTTAAGTGGTTTGAGGTTAAAATATTACCCAATTTTTACCCAATTCTACATAATAGTGCTTAAAAATAGCATTATTGTAAACTGTTTGAACACAACAAAAAATCACTAAAACCGTTATAGTTCTAGTGATTGAAGTTTGGTTGCGGGGGTAAGACTCGAACTTACGACCTTCGGGTTATGAGTCATTTTTGCAAACTATTGGTAGACAATGCTTTTCGGTGTATTTGTTGGTATATTTGGTGTACCCAATTTTTTGACTTTGTAAATTTATGTGATTTTGGGTTCTTTTTGGTCAAGAGTGTGCCCAAATTGAGCCCAGTTATGGTTTAAGTTCTTTATGAGTTTTTATTGAACTTAAGCCTACGAATTATATTAAATTTATGGAGGTTTTGATTATGAATAATTTTAGAGAGGTTAATGATGATATTTTAAGAGATTGGTTAAATTTTAGAAAGGAATATTTATGTTCTTTAACTTGTGATGAGGATAGAAAACATCATATTTATTTTGATGAGATTTCTGAAAGAATTTTAAAACGTGTTCCTAAAAAGGATAGAAAGTATGTTGAAAAACCGCTTAGTTTTCTTGATGAGAATTTTATGGATTATATTGATTATTGGAATGAAAAGTATTATAGGAATGGATTTGTAGATGGGGTGCAGTTGATTGGTAGAATTCTTTAAAAAAACAATAGAGATGTTATAAAGTTATTTTATAGCATCTCCATTTATATATTGTAAAATTATTCATCGTTTGTTACCAATTTATTTCAATAAAATCATTTAATAACTTTTCTCCTTTTATGTTGTCTATTTGTTTTACAAAAAGTATCTTTCCTAATATATGATCTCTATAATATTTATTTTTAAAGCCTACTTTTTCTCTGTGTTCTTTTAATCCATATTTTTTTACATAGTATAATTCTTGGCGTATTTTCTTTGTATAATCGTTCGGTATAGCTATTTTATTGTTATTTACAATTAAACCTGTAACTTCTTGTCTACCTGCATAACTTGCAAATCTTGTCTTTTTTGTGTTTACCTTAAATCCACATTCTTCTATAATTTCACTTACAATTTTTAGCAAACTGTCATTTATACTTTCCTTATTTCCTGAAAATGTAATATCATCTGCATATCTCGTATAAGTAATATTAAATTTATCAGCTATTTTTGAAAGTCTAACATCTAGCATAAATGCTACAATATTAGAAATTGATGGACTAGTTGGTGCACCTTGTGGTATGGAATTCTTATATGTTGTTAATTTAGTTAAACAATATGATGTATCATTATCATATTTACATATATTTTTAAATATATAGAAAACTCTTCCTCTATGTATAGAAGGGAAAAAATCCTTTAAGTCTATATTTAGTATCATTTGCTTCTTTAAATGTTTTTTTGCATTATCTATTATGGATTTATTTTTTACGAATCCATAAGCATTATTATGGATTGCTACATTATTTAAAATCCTTTCCTGAATTTTCTTCTGGACAATTAACAATTCTTTATTTGGCATAGAAATTGTTCTTTTTCCACCTGATTTTTTAGAAATTTTAAAGTCATAATATAACTTATCTGAATTGTTAATTATATTTTTAAAGTTTTTCCACTTTATACCCAAAATATTTGATAAATGATATGTATTCATTATAAAAGGTACTTTTGTTTCTTCTTCATATATTACTTTTTTTATCAATTCTTGTTTTTCTTCTTCTTTTATCTGAAGATTTTTTATGTAGTCCTTGTAATATTTCATTAATTCACCTCTGCCCAATCTTGCTATAACTATTCAAACTTTAATTTTGAATTAATTGATAATTGCTATAAATCGTGCAACGATTTCATTTCAATTAAAGCAAAATTAAAGTTTGAATTGTTAGTATTTACAAATTTTAGAATAAAATTTGGTAA